>CAIYRG010000262.1 GCA_903928515.1 uncultured Alphaproteobacteria bacterium
TGTTGCTCGGCGATGCCGACATCAAAATAGCGGTCGGGGAACTGCTTGGAAAATGCTTGCATCCCAGAGCCTTCGCACATCGCGGGCGTGATGCCCACGACGCGCTCGTCCTGCTCGGCCACGTCGCACAACCATTGCCCGAACACTTGCGTGTAAGTCGGTTTGCCGGCCGCGCCTTCGACGTTGCTCGGGGCAGGTTTAGGCACGATGCCGGTCTTGCGGTCGAATTTGCTGACACCGTGGTAAAGCAGGCAATCCGCTTCGGCCTTGTCATAGCCCTTGCCTTTTTGCGTGACGATATGCAGGAACTGTGGGCCTTTGAGCTTGCGTATATTACCCAGGGTGTCGAGCAACACGTTTACATCATGGCCGTCGATCGGCCCGATATAGTTGAAGCCGAACTCCTCGAACAGGGTGCCGGGTATCACCATGCCTTTGACATGCTCTTCGGCCCGCTTGGCGAATTCCAGCATGGGCGGCATGCTCTTGAGCACCTTCTCGCTGCCGCGTCGCATCGCGGCGTAAAAACGACCCGACATCAGTTTGGCCAGATAATTATTCAGTGCGCCCACCGGGCGGGAGATCGACATGTCGTTGTCGTTCAGTATGACCAGCAGATTCGCATCCAGCGCGCCCGCATTGTTCAACGCCTCGAAGGCCATGCCGCCGGTCATCGCGCCATCGCCGATGACAGCCACGGCACGGCGTTCGCTGCCCGCCAACTTAGCGGCCACGGCCATGCCCAATGCGGCACTGATAGAAGTACTGGAATGCCCCGTACCGAAAGTGTCGTAAGGGCTTTCATCGCGCTTGGGAAAACCGGCGATCCCGCCCGCCATGCGCAGCGTACTCATCGCCGCGCGGCGGCCGGTCAGAATCTTGTGCACATAGGTTTGATGGCCGACATCCCACACCAGCTTGTCTTCAGGGGTATTGAAAACGGTATGCAGCGCGATAGTCAATTCGACCGTGCCCAGATTGGAAGACAGATGCCCGCCCGTTTTGCTGACCGACTCGACCAGGAATTCGCGCAATTCGTTGGCAAGCTGCGGCAATTGATCGCGGGTCAACTTGCGCAAATCATCGGGACTATTGATGGCGTTCAACAATGTGTACATTGGGTGTCTATAGGTCAGTATTTTCTCAGGACGATGAAATCGGCCAGTTCGCGCAAGCGCCGCGCCGCATCGCCAAACTCCACCAGACTATCCAGCGCGTTCTGATGCAAAGCGTGCGCCATCTCGCGCGCGGCCTGTACACCCAACAAGGTCACATAAGTCGGTTTATCGTTGTCGGCATCTTTGCCGGCGGTCTTGCCCAGGGTAGCGGTATCGGCTTCGGTATCCAGCACATCGTCGACCACCTGAAATGCCAAGCCCACACATTTGCCGAAATGATCGAGCTTGGCCAGCTCCGGAGCGGCCATGTTGCCACAATGCGCGCCCAGCAGGATCGCGGCGCGGATCAGCGCACCGGTCTTGTGTATGTGCATGAATTCCAGTTCGGGGACGGACAATGACTTGCTTACGCTTGCCAGGTCGATCGCCTGACCGCCCGCCATGCCGCGCGAACCTGAGGCGGCTGCCAGCAGCTTGATCATTTCCAATTGACGCGCCGCATCATCGTTCAAGCGATGTTCCGCCAACAGTTGGAA
>CAIYRG010000263.1 GCA_903928515.1 uncultured Alphaproteobacteria bacterium
CATGACGACCGTGACGACGAGGTCCACGACCACGCCGGGTATGGGCACGCCGGGCACGATCATGACCACGATGAAGAGGACGACGACCACGAGGCCGACGGCATTGCCGATATGGAAGCCGGCGCCGTTGTCCATGACGAATCCGAACATGACGACCATGATGATGACGCGCATGACGACCAGAGCGACATCATCGAGCAGCACGAAGCCGATGCACTGACCGATCTCGAAGCCGGTGCTGTCGTTCATGACGAGCATGACGACGAAGGCGCCGAGCACCGCTCCGAGGTTCTCGCCGAATCCACCGGCGCGCCGATCGCTTCGCAGCGTTCCGAGCCGCGCCAGGACCGCCCGCGCAATCCGCGCCGCCGCCCTTACAAGATCCAGGAAGTCATCAAGCGCCGCCAGATCATGCTGGTGCAGGTGGTGAAGGAAGAACGCGGCAACAAAGGCGCCGCGCTCACATCCTACCTCTCGCTTGCCGGCCGCTATTGCGTGCTGATGCCGAACACGCCGCGCGGCGGCGGCATTTCGCGCAAGATCACCAACGCCGCCGACCGCCGCCGCCTGAAATCGGCCGCACAGTCGCTGGAGCTGCCCGAGGGCATGGGCCTCATCATCCGCACCGCCGGCGCCAATCGCACCAAGGTCGAGATCAAACGCGACTATGAATACCTGCTGCGGCTTTGGGATTCGGTGCGCGAGCTGACGCTGAAATCCAATGCCCCCTCCCTCGTTTACGAGGAAGGCAATCTTATCAAGCGCGTTATTCGCGACCTTTACACCAAGGACATTGCCGACATCGTCGTCGATGGCGAAGCGGGCTATCGCGAGGCCAAGGGCTTTATGCGCATGCTCATGCCGAGCCATGCGAAGAACGTGAAGCCGTATACGGAATCGCTGCCGCTGTTCCAGCATTTCCATGTGGATGCGCAGCTCGACGCGATGTTCTCGCCGACCGTGACGCTGAAATCGGGCGGCTACATCGTCATCAACCAGACGGAAGCCCTGGTCTCCATCGACGTGAACTCGGGCAAGGCGACGCGCGAGCACAACATCGAAGACACCGCCACCAAGACGAATTTGGAGGCGTCGGACGAAATCGGCCGCCAGCTTCGCTTGCGCGATCTCGCCGGTCTTATCGTGATCGATTACATCGACATGGAAGACAGCAAGAACGACCGCCTTGTCGAAAAACGCCTGCGCGATGCGTTGCGCGGCGACCGCGCCCGCGTGCAAGTCGGCAAGATCAGCCAATTCGGCCTGATGGAAATGTCGCGCCAGCGTTTGCGCTCCGGCGTCATCGCGGGTTCGACTGTCACCTGCCCGCATTGCGCCGGTCAGGGCATCATCCGCTCCACCGAATCCGCAGCGTTGCGCCTGTTGCGCGCGCTCGATGAAGAAGGTGCGCAGAAGCAATCGGTCGACCTGCTCGTTAAAGCCCCTTCCGATGTCACCATTTACACGCTCAATCAGAAGCGCCGCGAAATCGCGCGCATCGAAGAATCGTATGATCTGGTCATCTCCTTCGATCCCCAAGCGACCATGGTCGGCGGCACGTTCGAGATTGAACGCACGCGCGTGCGCGTGCCGACGACGCGGCCAAAGCCCGTGCTGTCGCTGGAAGACAGCATAAAAGCCAAGTCGTTCGACATCGACGATGTGGCGGACGAAGAAATCCCCGACGACGAAATCGTTGAGGACTCCGACGAAGAATTCTCCGAGACGGCCAATGAAGGAGTCTCGAGCGAAACCCAGGCCAGTGAAACACCGCAAGGTGAGCATCGTGCCACCGAGGACGGCCAGGGCAAGAACGGCGAAGGCCGCCGCCGCCGCCGCCGTCGCGGTGGACGCGGTCGCAACGGCCGTCCGCACGAGGCGGCGCAAAACGGCGAGAACGGCCATCACGCGAACGGTCATAATGCACAGAGCCCCGTGCAGCACACCGTCGATGCGCCGGAAGGTTCTGAAGACGACGACGCCCCCGGCGAACTCGAAACCGCCGGACAAACCGTTGAGAACGGCGGCACCGAAGATGGCGCACGTCGCCGTCGCCGTCGTCGTCGTGGCCGCCGTCACCGTCGCGAAGGTGGCGAAGCCCAGGATCTGAACGGTAGCCAGCAACCGCATTTCGACGCGCCGCAAGATGGCCACTCGGAAACGGTTGTCGAAACCGCCGAAACCGTCGCCCCGAACATGCCGTCGCAGCCGCAATGGTCGCTGACCAGCGAACAGTCCCCTACCGCACCCATTGCGCGGTCGGAGCCTGTCGCGGCCAGCTCTGCGCCGGAAGCGGGCGTATTGGATGCTGACGCGCCGAAGGAAGAACGCAAAGGGGGCTGGTGGCAGCGCCGATTTAAAATCGGCAGCTAAAACCGGGCGATTATGAATTCATCTCAATGTTGCGCGCTGGCCTAAGGCGCTAACATTGACGGGTTCTGATGCCGCTTCTACGGTCCCTGTGCGGGCCAAGCTGCGGGCCTTAAAGGAGTGCTCTCGCGTGAAGTTTCGTCCGCTGCGCCGGCGCTTTGCGTCACGCGCGCTGTCTGTGATGACGGCGACAGCTTTGTGCCTCACCGGTTTCCCACTGCCCGCGCAAGCGCAGGATGACGGCATCTCGCTGCTGCGCGATGCGGAAACCGAAGCGCTGCTGCATTCCTATGAAGACCCGATCCTGACGGTGGCCGGCCTGTCCTCGCCGTCGGTGCACATCTATATCGTCAACGATCCGTCGATTAACGCCTTCGTCGCCGAGGGCCAAAACATCTTCATCAACTCAGGCCTCATCATGGAGCTGGACACACCCAACCAGATCATGGGCGTGATCGCGCACGAAACCGGCCACATGGCTGACGGCCATCTCGTACGTGGCGAAGACGCGATCAGAGCTGCCAGCATTCCAATGCTGATCGGCATGGCCGCAGGCATCGCCGCCATGGCGACAGGCAACGGAAATATGGGCATGGCGGCGATTGCCGCCGGACAGCAAGTCGCCGAACGGCAATTCCTAGCCTTTTCCCGCACGCAAGAAGCCTCCGCCGACCAAGCGGGCCAACGCTTCCTGCGCGCCATTGGCGTTTCAGGCCAAGGCATGGTCGATGTCTTCAAGCGCTTCGAGAATGACGAAGTGTTGACCGGCCAGAAGATCGATCCGTTCGCGCAAAGCCATCCGGTGTCGGGCGATCGCATCGCGCATCTGGAAGATCTCGTGGCCGCCTCGCCCTACAAGGACAAGAAGGACACGCCGGAAGCGCAGCACGCCTACGACATGGTGCGCGCCAAGATGCGCGGCTATCTCGAACGGCCCGATATCACGCTGCGCCGCTATCCGCCCAGCGACACCAGCAAGCCCGCACGCTACGCCCGCGCCATGGCCTATCTGCATTTGCCCGACATGGGTAAGGCCGTCGCCGAAGCGAGCAGCCTGTTGGCCGAAGAACCGGACAATCCCTACTTCCTCGAGATGCTTGGCCAGATCAACGTCGAGATGGGTAAGGTCAAAGAAGGCATCGAGCCCTATCGCAAAGCCGTGCGGCTGAAGCCCGACGCGCCGCTCATCCGCATCTCCCTCGCCGCCGCCATGCTCGGCACCGAAGACCCGGTGATGACGCAGACCGCCGGTCAGGAATTGGAAAAGGCGCTGCGCGACGAGAACGACAATTCCTTCGCCTGGTACGAGTTGGCCCAGGCCTATGGCCGCATGGGCCTTGTCGGCAAGGCCGACCTGGCCACTGCGGAGCGTTTCTTCGTGGTGGGCGCTTATCCTCAGGCCCAGCAATTCGCCGGGCGCGCGCAAAAAGGCTTGGCGGCGGGATCAATCGATTGGCAACGCGCCAATGATATCCTGGCGATCTCGCAATCCCAGCGCAAAGACCAGTCGCGCCGATAGACCAACAGGAGATCCCATGACCGGGACGAAACGCCTCGCCCTTCTGGCCGGAGCGGCGGCTGTTGCCGTCACATTTCTTGCGCCCGTGTTCTTCAGCACGCTTCCCGCCCGTGCGGCTGCCG
>CAIYRG010000264.1 GCA_903928515.1 uncultured Alphaproteobacteria bacterium
ATCGGCTTGCCGAAATCACCGTCCTTCATACCCGTGGCGCGCCAAAGGCCGCGCGCGCCCGCCATGTTTCTGCCGTGTGTGGTGGTACGTGAGCGATATGGGGGCATGAGATCTACTCCTTGATATGCGCTGACTGGTCTCGAGCTATTTGGCGGCGCGTTCGATGGCGGCTTTGATCAGGGCTTTGGCTTCCTCGGCGCCGACCCAGCCTTCAACCTTCGTCCATTTGTCTTTTTCGAGATCTTTGTAGTGCTGGAAGAAATGCGCCACCTGCTGGAGCAGGATCGGCGGCAAATCCTCATGCGTGCGGATGTCGGTATAGTAGGGAAGCAGACTGTCGACCGGCACGGCGAGAATCTTCTCATCGCCGCCCGCCTGGTCCGTCATCAGCAGTGCACCCACTGGGCGGCAGCGAATGACCGCACCGACCGCGACCGGCACCGGCGACACCACAAGAATGTCGCAAGCATCGCCGTCATCCGACAGCGTGCCGGGAATGAAGCCGTAATTTGCGGGGTAAAACATCGCGGTGTGGAGAAAGCGATCGACGAACAACGCGCCGGTCGCCTTGTCGATTTCGTATTTCACCGGTTGCCCGCCAACGGGGATTTCGATGAGGGCGTTGACTTCCTCGGGAGGATTTCTGCCCGGCCCAATTCCAAGATTAATCACGACATTTTCCTGTTGCAGTTGGCCAGGTCCGCGCCTCTCGCGCGTGACCGATGTTTCTTGTGCGCGCTGGCTCTTCCAGCAAGCGGACAAGTGGTAGCACCGGACGGATTTGAACCGCCGACCAAGGGATTATGATTCCCCTGCTCTACCGCTGAGCTACGGTGCCACGGGCGAGATAAACTTCGCCAAAACAAGGCGGGCGATGTAGGGGGCGGGGGACGCTTCTGTCAAGGTTTCCCCCCAGGATCTGGCAAGACTTGGGCCCCTAACCGCTAGGCGGCGTGGGTTTTTTCCGGCGCGGCGGTCATTGCTGCCACTGTGGCGGGCTGTTTCACGATCCAGCCGCCGCCCAGGACGCGGCTTGCCCCCTCTTCATAGAAGACGCAGGCCTGGCCGGGCGCCACGGCTTCCTCGCCCGCCGGCAATTCGACATGGGCGGCACGCCCCTCAAGCGGCGTCACGAACCCCGGAACCGGGGGACGCATGGACCGCACCTTCACGGCGCACGGGATGGCCACGCCAATCGGGGCATCGATCAGCCAGTTCACATTGCTCAGGCTTATGTTCCGTGTACGGAGCGCATCGCGCGGGCCGACGACCACGCGCTTGGCGTCGGCATCGAGCCGCACCACGAATAAGGGTTCGGCATTGCCCGAGAGATTGAGACCTTTGCGCTGGCCGACGGTGAAATTGAGAATGCCGGGATGCGTGCCCAACACGCGGCCTTCGATATCCACCACCTCGCCGGGCTGCGATGCGCCGGGCTTGAGCTTCTCCACGATGTCGGCATAGCGCCCCTGCGGCACGAAGCAGATGTCCTGGCTGTCGGGCTTGTCGGCGGTGATGAGATCATATTCCGCCGCCAGCGCGCGCACATCGCTTTTCGGCATATCGCCCAGCGGAAAGCGCAGCATGTCGAGCTGCGCGCCCGTGGTGGTGAACAGGAAATAGCTCTGATCGCGCGTGTCATCCGCTGCGCGATGCAGTTCCGCACCGTTGGCGCCCATCGTACGGCGGACATAATGTCCGGTGGCCAAAGCGTCGGCGTTCAGCTCACGCGCGAATTCTAAGAGATCGCCGAATTTCACGCGCTCGTTGCAGCGGACACAGGGAATGGGGGTTTCGCCGCGCGCATAGCTATCCGCGAAATCCTGCATCACCGCGCGCTTGAAGCGCTCTTCATAATTCAGGACATAATGGGGAATGTTCAGGCGCTCGGCGACGCGTTTGGCGTCGTAAATATCCTGGCCGGCACAGCAGGCGCCCTTCTTCTTTACGGCCGCCCCATGATCGTAAAGCTGCAGCGTGACGCCCACCACGTCGTAGCCCTGGCGCGCCAACAGCGCGGCGACGACCGAGGAATCCACCCCGCCCGACATCGCGGCAACCACCCGCGTGGCGGCCGGCGGCTTGGCAAAACCCAGGGAATTCAAGGGGAAATCGGGAGACGAGACGGGCGCGGTCATGGCGGCGGACTATAGGCAGCCTCAAGCCCGAGGCAAGCGGGCTTTAGGCACCCGGCGTCAGGTAATTCAACAGCGACAACTTGCCCAAGCCCGCAGTGACTTCCATCGCCGCCTGCAATGCCACCTGATCCTGGTTCACGTTGGTGATGGCGGTGGCCATGTCCACGTTTTCCATGTTCGACAGGAAATTGGAGTAGACGCCCGAACTCGCGGTCATCTGCGTGATCGCGTTGTTCACCGTGTTGTAATTCGCGCCATTCAATGCGGCTTGCTGGTTCACCTGGTCCGCGGCGTCCGATGCCGTGCTGATCAAGCCGGTGAGCTGGGTCGACTGGGCGTCGGTCAAACTCGTGCCGAAGCTGGAGCTTTGGTCCGACTGCGCCAACGTTTGGAACACCCCGAAGAGTTTGGTGGCGACATTCGACGCCATCACGCCGACCGGCACGGTTTGACCGTTGCCGACGCTGACGTTGCGCGGCGCGGTGCCGTCGTCGAAAGCTTGCGACACCGACGATAGGCCGGCCAGATCGCTGAGGCTTGTGGTGGTGACGGGCGGCGTGGTGCCGTTGTTGCCGCCGTAGAGATAGGTATCGCCGCTCTTGGCATTCAGGATTTGCACGGCCTGCGCGTAATAGGATTGCATGTTCGACATCAGCGACGAGCCGTCACCGTTCGCAGCAGCGGTCGAGATCGCGGTCTGCACCGTGTTGGCAAGATCGGACAATTGCTTAAGCTGCGTATCCTGCGTATCGAGCTGAGTCAGCGCGCCCTGCGCCGTCGTCACATTGGCGTTCAACTGCGCCACTTGCGAGCGTGTCGCTTCCATCACCGCGGTTTTCGCGCCGTAGCCCGCATAATTGGTGGCGACTTTGCCGGACGCGACCTGACCGTCGGCGGTGTTGAGCTGAATTTGCGCCCGGTTCATTTGAGCCAACATGAGCGAATTCATGGCGGACGTGCTGACGCGATCGACACTCATGGTTAGTTACCCGCCACTTGCATTAGTTGGTCGTAAAGACTTTGGACAACCTGAATGAGGCGCGCACCGGCGTTGTAGGCTTCCTGGTACGTCACCATGTTGGAAAGTTCTTCGTCGAGATTGACGCCGTCGCCAGAACCTATGCGTCAACACGGCGCTTGACCGTTCGATTGGTGCGTTGAATTGTCAGCCCCTCTGAGGGAAGCATGCGGGAATTGCGTCACATAGCCGTTGCGTTGGCACTTGCCGCCATGCTGCTGCGCGCGTTGTTGCCGGAAGGCTGGATGCCAAATCCGGGCGGAATCGCGGGCACGCCCGTGGTGCTGTGCACGTCTTATGGCATGGAGCACATCGTGCTCGATGCCGATGGCAAGCCGGTCAAGCCGCAGGATTCGCAGCGCTCCGATATCTGCGCCTTCGCCGCCTCCGCACATCTGGCGCAAGGTTCAATGGCGCCAGCTTTCACCACACCTTTTCAAACCGCGTTCTTTGCAACGCCGCGCGCCGTGCGCCAAGATGCACCACCGCGTGTGTTGCGCCACGCGATCAATCCGCGCGCGCCACCCTCACTCGCCTGAATTGCCAATGATCGTTGGTTTTCGTGAGGCGCTTCGCCTTGCGAGAACGCATCCCTCTATTCGCAATCTTCGCGAGGACTCATGCCTATCCATTCTTTTCGTATGTCGTTGGCTCTGGGCTGCGCAGCCCTCTCCTTCCCGCTCAACGCCGCGTTGGCGCATGGCGTTGTCGGCGACCGCTTCTTCCCGGCGACCATCACCAGCGACGATCCTTTCGCCGCCGATGAACTGGCGCTGCCGACAATCTCTGTCCTCCGCCACAATGACGGCGGCGCGAACGTCACCGAAACCGAGGCGGAATTCGAATATTCCAAATCCATCGTCAACGGCTTCGCCGTGTCGGTCGGCGGCGGTTATGTCGACACCAAGAACGCACAGGGTTGGGACAATTTCGAGATTACGCCCGCCGTGCAGGTGTTCCGTGACGAGCCGGCCGAGTTCATCGCCACCCTCACATTCAGCTGGGAAGTGGGCGGCAGCGGCGCAAAAGCGATTGCGGATTCCGCTTCCACCTACACGCCGGAATTCCTGTTCGGCAAAGGCTTCGGCGATCTGCCGGAGAGCATGGCACTGCTGCGGCCGTTCGCGATCACCGGCGTTGTCGGATACGGCGTTCCCTCCAAAGGCGGCGACACGGATTGGAGCTGGTCTGGCGCGCTCGAATACAGCCTGAACTATCTACAGACGAATGTGCGCGACGAAGGACTGGGCCCGTTCTGGTCCCGCGTCACACCTATTGTCGAATTCGCTTTCGACACACCGCAACATGGCCCCACCACGGGCACGATCAATCCCGGTCTGCTATGGTCGGGCCAATATACGCAGTTCGGCGTCGAGGCGATCCTTCCCATGAATCGTGAAACCGGCAGCAATGTGGGCGTCGTGGCGCAACTGCATTTCTATGTCGACGACATTTTCCCCGACACACTGGGCGCACCGATCTTCGGTGGCCGCCGGTGAACCACCCCCTTGGGATTCTCCTATGTGCCGGGTTTGCGTTCGTTGGGACGGGTGCATTCACGGCACCCGCCCAAGCACATGCTTTTCTCGAAAGTGCGGCACCCGCCGCGGGCAACATCGTACTCACCGCGCCTCCTGAGATCGTCTTGCATTTCACCGAAGGCTTGGAGCCTGCGTTCAGCACGCTGAAAGTCACCGACGACGCAGCAAAGCCGGTGACAACGGGTGCGACACAGATCGACGGCAAAATCATGCGCGTGCCGTTGGCCAAATTGCCGCCTGGCCAATACCGCGTGGAATGGCGCGCCGTATCGGTAGACACGCATCAAACGCAAGGGGGCTTCAACTTTCGCGTGGCGATGGGCTCGAAAGAAACAATATCCGCACTGCCCGCCAAACTGGCGATCGAACAATCCTGGGCGCGCGCCACGCCGCCCGGCGCACCGACTGCCGCGGGTTATGTCCGCATCGCGAACAACACGAGCGCCGACGATACGCTTCTCAGCGCCGCCTCACCGGCCGCCGCCAAAATCGAAATCCACGTGACCTCGATGGCAAACAACATCATGGCGATGCGCTTGGCCGAGAATGGCGTCGTCATTCCCGCGGGCGGAACGCTGTTCATGGAACCCGCCGGCGGCGATCATCTGATGTTCGTGGCGCCCAAGATGCCGTTCAAGCAGGGCGATCATATTCCCGTGACGCTGCATTTCGCTAAGGCGGGAGATGTCAGCGCCGTGTTCACGGTGGAATCGGTCGGGGCGATGGCGCCCTCAAACCCGGATACGAATGCCGGCACTATGAAAATGCACTGAGGGAGAAGCATATGAGCGACAAAGCAGATCGCCGCTGGAACGCGCTTCAAGCACGCTTGCCGTTGAAAACTTTGTCGACGGCGTCATATCTCGTCGCCTTGGCGGCGTGCATGCTGATGGTCACGGCCGGATCGTCGGCGGAATATTTCCTGCGTTACGAAACGGCATCTCTCATCGGCGGCTGGGGCGTGTGGCTCTGCCTCATTATCGCGGCCGTCGGGATTGGTCTGCACGGCGCGCGGGGCGCATGGCTGGTCGTGCCGCTGATCCTCAGCTTCGTAGCACCCGCTGCCATATTGGCGTTCGTCTTCCGCGCCTGCCTGGTTAACGCGCACGCCTGTCCTTGAAAAAGGATTAGCGCCGCCTTTGCCTTTGCCGCCGCCCTGCACATTGTCCATCGAGAATGGGCCACCGCCCATACCGAGCAGCAGCAACAGTCCGCCCGCAATCGCGAGGTTGCGCGCGAAGGTATCGAATTCCGCCTGACGCGATGCGGACGCGGCGATCGACCAGTAATCGTCCATCGTGATCGTCCAGAGCATGATGATGGCGAACAGGAACAGCGCGCCGAGCTTCGTGCGGAAGCCCAGCATCAGCGCGATACCGCCCAGCGCCATGAAGAAGATCATGAAAAAAAGGATGAGTTCGGGCGTGGGCACATTGTGCTCCACCAATTGCGCGACGGTGCGGTCCCAGCCGCGCGCGTAACGCATCGCATCGCCCAGGAAATACCAAGCCAGCAGGAACCGCCCAAGAAGGGGCGATATCACCTCGGAAAAAGACATTCTCGCCTCCGGTGCAGCGACACGCGTGGGCGCATGAACCTGCGCCCGCCACGAATCAATTTAGCCGATTTATCCAACGCGGGCATCGGATTTTGGAGGTTTTGGCGCGCAGCCTAGCTCTGGCGGCCGGCGTGCTTGCGTAAGTGGCGGACGATGGAAAGCTCGTCCAGACGCGATTGGGCCGAGCGCGCCTCGTTTTCCGTCATGCGGCGCATGCGCTCTTCTTCGGCCAATTCGAAAGTCTTCAAATCCTGGAAGGCGGCGGCCAGATCGTCCTGGGCCTGGGCGCGTTCGCGCTCAAGTTCCTTCATCGTGGAGCGGATGTTCTTGCGCCGCGTGTCGATGGATTGCAGGAAGCTCGGGAACGCCAAGCGGCCGATATCGGAATCCGTGGCGTGCTGCTTTTCACGCGCCACCGCCTCATCGAGGTCCGCCAGCTTGCGGTCGAGATCGCTTTTCATCTCGTCGAGCGTGCCCAAACGGCGCTTGAGTTCGTCGACGCGGAAGCGCTTGAGGCGGATCAGGGTGTCGCGGCGTTTCATCTCGTGCCTGCCTTACGCTGCTCGTCTTCGGTAAGGATCGTGCGCAATTTGGCGTAGCCGGTCGCGAGATCGGTGTTGTCGTCCTTGCGCTGGCCAATGAATGCTTCGATGGCGGGATAAAGCTTGATGGCCTTATCGACGTCCGCGTTGGTGCCGGCTTTGTAGGCGCCGAGGCGAATAAGCTCCGCCATGTCCTCGTAAACCGTCATGTGCGAGCGGGCCTGCGTGACGAGTTCCTGTTCGGCCGCATTGTTGCAGGCCGGCATGGCGCGCGAAACCGAGCGCAAAATGTTGATCGCCGGGAAACGGCCGCGTTCGGCAATGGCGCGATCCAGCACGATGTGGCCGTCGAGAATGCCGCGCACCGCGTCGGAAATCGGTTCGTTGTGATCGTCACCTTCCACCAGCACGGTGAAGAGGCCGGTGATGGAACCACTGCCTTCGCGGCCCGTTCCGGCGCGCTCCAAAAGTTTGGGCAGTTCTGCAAATACCGTTGGCGTATAGCCTTTGGATGCCGGCGGTTCGCCCGCCGACAAACCGATTTCGCGCTGCGCCATGGCAAAGCGCGTGACCGAATCCATCAGCAGCAGAACATGCAGGCCTTGATCGCGGAAATATTCGGCTGTCGCCATGGCGACGAACGCTGCCTGCCGGCGCAGCAATGCCGGTTCATCGGAGGTCGCGGCGACAACGACGCTGCGCGACATGCCTCTGGGGCCGAGATCGTCTTCAATAAATTCTTTCAACTCGCGGCCGCGTTCGCCGACCATGCCGATCACGATCACATCGGCATCGGTGTTGCGCGCGAGCATGCCGAGCAGCGACGACTTGCCAACGCCCGACCCTGCGAAGATGCCGATGCGCTGGCCGCGACAGCAGGTGGTGAAGGTATTCATGGCCCGCACACCCAAATCCATTTTTCCACCCAATCGGGCGCGGCTATGGGCCGATGGCGGCTGGGCGCGCAGCGGATAGGGCGCGAACCCCTGAGGCAATTCGCCTCGCCCATCGATCGGCTTGGCAAAAGCATCGACCGCCCGGCCCAACCAGGCGCGGTTGGGATAGATGGCGGAGGGGCGTTCGTCGAAAGTGGCGCGGGCTCCGAGGGTCAGGCCTTCCAGCGATCCGAAGGGCATGGCCAAAGCCCGCCCATCGCGAAAACCCACGACTTCACAGGGAATCTCTTCATCGCCAGGGCCATCCAGCCACAGGCGGCCGCCCAATCCGATAGCCCCCTGGGCCCCCGTAACCTCAAGCAGAAGGCCTTCGAGACGCGAAACGCGCCCGAACCGGGTCAGTCTAGGTATGGACCGAACGCTCTGGAGCAATGAGTCCACGAAAATCCCCGTCAAAGCCTGAAAAACACCTGAGCCAGGCTTTTCTGCGGAATGATCTTGAACGGAAGGCTTTAAGTGGCGGTAAACTTAACGAAGCGAATCAGTGAGATGTTTGTATTCCGGGCTTTCCGGCTGCCAAAATATACATAGTGAAAAGTCGGGTTTGGCGGGAAAGCTCCTCTTAACCATTTCCGTTTAGGGTTAAGTAATCGATTAGCGGCGTCGGCAGGCGAAAAGCACTGGGCGTCTCCTGCCAAGGGGGTTAAGCGACGATGCGGGTTCTCCTTATTGAAGACGATAGCGCTATGGCGCGTAGCATCGAGCTGATGCTGCGTTCCGAGGGCTTTAACGTCTATACGACCGACCTCGGAGAGGAAGGCATCGACCTCGGTAAGCTCTACGACTACGACATCATCGTTCTCGACCTGCAATTGCCGGACATGAGCGGTTTTGAAGTTCTGAAGTCGCTGCGCCTCGCCAAAGTCGAAACGCCGGTCTTGATCCTCTCGGGCAATGCCATTGTCGAAGCAAAGGTGAAAGCCTTGGGTTTCGGCGCCGACGACTACATGACCAAGCCGTTCCACAAGGACGAGCTGATCGCGCGCATCCAAGCCGTGGTGCGCCGTTCCAAAGGACATTCGCAGTCGGTGATCACCACCGGCCGCCTGACCGTGAACCTCGACGCCAAAACCGTGGAAGTCGACAGCTCACGCGTGCATCTGACCGGCAAAGAATATCAGATGCTCGAACTGCTTTCCTTGCGCAAAGGCACGACCCTGACCAAGGAGATGTTCTTGAACCATCTCTATGGCGGCATGGACGAGCCCGAACTCAAGATCATCGACGTCTTCATCTGCAAACTGCGCAAGAAATTGGCCGCAGCATGCAATGGCGAACATTATATCGAAACGGTCTGGGGACGCGGCTATGTGCTGCGCGATCCGGAAGAGAAAGTGGCGGCATAAGCCGACATCTTCAGCAGATTTGAGAAAAGGGACGCGTTTCGCGTCCCTTTTTTTATGCTTTTGGTTTTTATGCTTTAAGCCACGGCCGCGGCGTGCGCGCCGCCATAGGTATATTCCGGCTTTCTGTAAACACCCGGAAATGTCGCGCGCGCCTCGAAATGATGGCCGATTCCCAGCACGCTTTCGGCAGCGCCTAAGATCAGCTTGCCATCTTCCGCGAGCGCATAAGACATGCGCTGCAACACGTCTTTGCGCGAGGCCGCGTCGAAATACAAAAGCACGTTGCGGCAGAAAATCAGATCGAAGCGGCCAAAATTCTCATAACCATAGAGCAGATTGAACTGCTGGAATTTCACCATGCCGCGCAAGGATTCCGAGATTTGCCATTCGGATTCACGGCGCTGGAAATTGCGCGCGATCACCGCCGGCGGCACGCTCTTTTGCAGCGACAGACTATCGTAACAGCCCGCGCGCGAGTGCGCGATCATGTCGGCGCTGAGATCGGTGGCGAAGATCTCGAAATCCCAATCCGCAACGCCCGAATTCTGCGCCATCACGTCCTGCAACATCATGGCGATGGAATACGGCTCCTGCCCCGAGGCACAGGCAGCGCTCCATATACGTATGCTGCGCTTCGCGCTGCGCGCGCGCATCAGGGGCGGAAGAATCTCATTATGCAGCGCTTCAAACAGCGCGATGTCGCGAAAGAACGACGTGTCATTTACCGTCATCACCTGTGTGGCTTCGGTGGCCAACGGCTCTTCGCCTGCCTTCAACGCCGTGACCAAATCTTCGAGGTTGCGCAAGCCATAGCGGCGCGCGACGAGCATCAACCGGCGCTCGGCCAGGGGCGCTTTATCCAGGCCGAAGGCCAGGCCGGAACGGCGTTTAAAGAATGTCGCGAGAAATTGGAAATCGGCCTTGTGCATAGCGAATGCCGAAGCTGTTACAGCAGACCGGTCAAAGCAACCCGGCTTGGGCGAATTTCGCGCTCATCAATTCGCGGTCGAACGGCTTGACCAGATATTCATTGGCGCCGGCATGCACCGCATCGGTGATGTGCGCGATATCGTTCTCGATCGTGCAATAGACGACGACCGGCTTCGCGCCGTTTTCCTCGCGGCGCAATTGGCGCAGGAAATCGATGCCCGGCATGTTCGGCAAATTGCCGTCCAACAGGATGGCGTCCGGCATGCGATGCCGGCACTTTTCCAGCGCCGCGGCGCTGTCTTCGGCCTCGTCGATTTGAAAATTCAGACCTTCGAGAATCTTGCGCGCGACTTTGCGGATGACGCGGCTGTCATCGACGATCAGACATTCTTTCATGGCGCAGCTCCACCAACGCGAATTCGAGGCGCCGATTGTGAGCGTGCCGGGTAAACACGCGATGAAGCACGCATGCTTAAGCGCGCAAAAGCGCGCTTTCGCTTGAAATTCCGTTGCCTAACCGGCGGTAAACGTGACGTTGCCGTCGCCCGGCTGCACCGTCAAACCGGCGTTCAGGCCCTTGGCCAGCTGATAGGTGAGATAGGGCTGGACGGAACGCCCGTCGAGCACGCCGAACGGCTCGCCCAGCAGCGCCTTTTCGGTTTCGGGCATCAGGCGTGCATTCACGCCACTGGCGACGATCTTGAAGCGCGGCACCGTGGGGTCTGTGCTGGTTTCGACATTCAGGCGGCCGCCACGCGGCAGGCAATCGCCGGCCGAGATGATGCTGTTCATCAGGAGCTTCGCCCAATCCTTCGGCCAATTCACCGCCGGATGCGCCCAAATCATTTCGATTTTGCCGCCCTTCAAGAGCCCCGCAACGATGCGCGCCACTTCCGTGAGGTCGAGTTCTGCGCCGGCCGAACCGGCCGCTCCGAACGCGATGCGGCAGAATTGCAGCCGTGCGGCGGCCTGCTCGGCGCTCTGCGCAACCAGGCGCAGCGCGTCTGCGCGCATGGCCGCGTCGGTTTCGTCCTCCAGGACTTCCAACCCGTTGACCACCGCGCCCACCGGGCTCACAAGGTCATGGCACACGCGCGAAACGAGCAGTGCCGCGAAATCGAGGTCGTTCATCGAAGCCTTCATGGCTATTGGATGCGCCAGGCCGGGATTTGAATGCGGCTCAAAAGCGAATCATGGTTTCCGAAGACTAAATTCGCCCCGCCTGTCTTAAGGACTGTTTAACGATGAGCATCTCCGTTTTTGGTCTAGTTTGCCGCGCGTTTGCGCCCGTCCCTGCCCGCTCCGGTAACCCGTCGTGACACAGCCCTTCTCGCCCCTGCTCGGCCACATGGCCGCCATCGCCCATGACGCCGGCCGCCTGATCCTGGGCCACTACAACGGCACCACCGAGGTACGCACCAAGGCCGATGAATCGCCCGTGACGGCAGCCGATGAAGAGGCCGAAGCCTTGATCCTGGCCAGACTGGCGGAAGTGGCGCCCGGTGTACCGGTGGTCGCCGAAGAGATGATGGCCGCAGGCCATAAGCCCAATCCGGGTAAGCGTTTCTTCCTCGTCGATCCGTTGGACGGCACCAAAGAATTTTTGAAGAAGAACGGCGAGTTCACGGTGAACATCGCATTGATTGAAGATGGCGCGCCGGTTGCCGGCGTGGTGGGCGCACCTGCCAAGGCGCGGATGTTCTTGGGAGAAAAAGAATCCGGCGCGTTTGAGTTGGCAGCCCCCGAAGATCTCGCGCTCGACACGACGCAAGCCCGGCGCATCCAGGCGCGCGAAGCGCCCAAGGACGGCCTTGTCGCTATCGCCAGCCGCACGCATCGCGACACCAAGACGGAAGAATATCTCGCGCACTACCACATCGCGAATTTGCTGGCGGCCGGCTCGTCGCTGAAATTCTGTTTGGTGGCCACAGGCGAAGCCGATCTGTATCCGCGCCACGGCCGCACCATGGAATGGGACACCGCTGCGGGCCACGCGGTGCTTGCGGCGGCGGGCGGCAGCGTCACCACGCTCGACGGAGTGCCCTTGCGTTACGGCAAAGCGGATGAGGACTTCGCCAATCCCTATTTCATCGCGCGCGGACGAATTTAGGCCAGTACTCAGAAATTTGGCACCCAGAAATACAGTTTGCCCGCCTCACGGGTTGGCGCGGGAACGCCGCCATTGGCTTCGATCACTCGGCGCGAAATCGCATTGTCGACATCGCAAGTGATCGTAACGCGCAAAAATCCTTCGGCGCGCGCAAACGGCAATATCAGGGCGAGCGCGGCTTTCGCATATCCGCGCCTGCGTTTTTCGGGCACCACGCCATAGCCGATATGGCCGGAGCAATGCGGCGGCAAATCTTCGGTGCCGCGCTGAAAGCGGAAATTGATCGCGCCGCAAAAGTCACCGTCCCACATCCAGAATGTGTAATGCGGCAGACGCGGGACGTCATCGATCCCCCAAGGGACAATGCCGTCTTGACGCAGCAGCTCATGCAGAAATTCGCCTGCGTTGCGTTCGATGATCGCCAATTGCGTGCCGCTCACGTCACGCGCATTGTTGGGCGACCAGCCGCGCTCCAGCGCGGCGGCATAGGCGGGAAGATATACAAGGCTTGGCCGGACAAGTTGGATCGCGGCCATGGAGATTACCGGTCGTAACCCTTGCGGTTGGACCAGAACAGAAGCGCCATCAACCCAGCGCCCAGCGCGACGGTGAAGACGATTCCCAGCGTCATGGCGATGAAGCCGTTGGTGGTCATGCGATCCGGCACGGTTTCCCATGCGTCGAATGCCCACCACATGGCCGCGCCGAAAAGCCCGCCCAAGCCCAGGACGGTGATCCAGAAGGTCGTCGATGACGTCTTCTTCTCTCCTTGTACGGATGATTTGTCTTCAGCCATGCGGCAACACTAGAGCCACTGCGCCAAGAAGGCTACGCCATGGGCAAAACCGAGGATCAAAAGCCCCCCGATGACGAAGCCGAAGGCGCCGATCGCGAGGCCCATGATAATCGCCAAGCCGTCGCTTTCGATGATGCCAAGCCCGATCAGCGTTAGCGCCAGCGCCGGAAGATTGTGCACAAAGGGCACCGGCAACGATGTGAAAACCGCGAACACGATGCAGATGGCGCCGATCACGCGGTCGGCCACCGCGCCGGTGAAATTTTCCAGCCGGGGTTTCAGCAGCCGTTCGAACCATGCCATGGCGCGCGCGATGTGGCGCGCCGACAGGCGGAAGGTTTCGGTGTCCATCGAACGCTCGCCGATGAAACGCGGCAGGTAAAGACGGTGCTCGCTCAGCATCAATTGCACGGCGAACGCGATGATGGGCAGGCCGAAGATGGCATTGCCGAACGGCACCACGGATGGCACGAGATTGGGGATAGCGAAGATCGCCATCAGCACGCCGAGCCCGCGATCGCCCAACCCCATCACGATCTGGTTCAGCGTCACGCGCGGCGTAGCGATGCTAGCAGCGAAATGCGTCAGCAGATCCGACGTCCGCTCCGGCTTGGGATGTTCGCTGGTCGAACCAGAATCCATATGCGGCTATCGCGTTCCCTGCACTCGGCGGCAATACCGGCGCGCTAAATTTGGCTTTACGCGGTGGTGGCTTCCCGGCCAGAGGCTTCACGGCCGGCGACTTCCGGCAGGTAAAGCAGCAGAGCCGATGCGACATAGATCGACGAGAAGGTGCCGACAACGATGCCGAACAGAATGGCCGCCGAGAAGTCGAACAATGTCGGCCCGCCGAACAACAGCACCGGTATCATGGTGATGGCCGTCGCGCTGCTGGTGAGCACCGTCCGCGTCAACGTCTGATTGACCGAGGTGTTGATGAGATCGCGCAACGAGAGCCGCTTGTAGCGTCGCCGGTTCTCACGAATGCGGTCGAACACCACCACCGTATCGTTCACCGAATAGCCGGCGAGCGTGAGCAGGGCGGCGACCGAATCCAGATTGAAATCCAGATGCAGCAGCGAGAACAGACCGGCCGTCACCAAAACGTCATGGCCGGTGGCGATCAACGCGCCGACGCCGTACTGCCACTCAAAGCGCACGGTCACGTAAATCGAGATCATCACGACGGCGAGCACGGCGGCGAGAATGCCGTCACGGAACAATTCGCCGGAAACTTTCGGCCCCACCACATCGACGCTGCGGAACGTGTAGCCGTCGCCCAGCGCCGCCTTCAGCGTGGTCGCCACTTGCTGGTCGCCCGAAGCATCGGCGCGCGGCTGGATGCGGATCATCATGCAGGAATTGACCGGCATGTCGCATTCGCCGCTGCCGACGAATTGCAGATCGGCTTCCGGGAAGCCCAGCGTATCCACCTTCTTGCGCATCTCGCCGATGTCGATGGCGTGCGCCGCCTTCACTTCGACTTTGACGCCGCCGGTGAAGTCGATGCCGAGGTTCAGCCCGTGAATCCCCAGCGAGACGATGGCCGCCAAAAGCAGCAAACCGTCGATGGCGAAGGCGAAATAGCGGGCCCCAACGAAATCGATTTCCGTGTGGTCGGGAATGAGCTTCAACAGGCGCATGGCGGCAGAATTTTCCGAAAAAAGACGTTATCCTACCGCGACGTTTTTGAAGGCTTGCGCGGGCGCTCACACATACAGGCAATCCGCGCGCAGGCACAAGCCGCACGGAGGCGGCCTAAGTTCTTAATTCCACCGGATTTTTTAAAAATTTATCCGAGCTATGGGGCCGCCCTGCCCGTGGTGCGCCGCACTAATCGATCCAGAGACCGCACTTGCGGTGCCAGGCTTCGATGGAAAGCTTCGGGTATTCACGAAATTTCGCATCGCCTGGCGCCAAATCCGGCTGCACCCATTTCGGCTTGAAGCGCAGCATCAGATGCACTTTCGAGGGCGGCACCGGCAGGGCTGTGTCTATGGCCGATGCGAAGGGATGCACCAGCTCCGGCCATTGCGGATCGAACAGCCACAGCGCACTGGCGCAAAGCGGGCAGAAATGCCGCTCACCCGTGCTGGTGCGGCAATGGCCCTCATCATCGTCGATCTTCACGCGGTAGATGCGCGTCTTGGTGCGTGTGTGCCGCTTCAAACTGCGCGCGTCGCCCATGAGGTTGATGGCGAAGCCGCCGCC
>CAIYRG010000265.1 GCA_903928515.1 uncultured Alphaproteobacteria bacterium
CCGTAAACGGGGGAGGAAAAAATAGGCCTGCCGCCGTTTTGTTAAACCGGCATGTTGTCGATGAGACGAGTCTTGTCGAGCCACGCGGCGGCGAGGATGCGCGCTTCGTCGTTCAGCGTGTCCAGTTGCTGCAACGAACGCGCATCCCGAATGGCGACGTAATCCACTTTGTCGAAACCGGCGTTGAGCAGTGCGGCCTGCGCTTCGGCTTCCGCCTGCGGCACCGGCACGCCATCGCGCGCGCGCTTCGCCGCTAAGCGTAAGATCTTGTTGAGCTGGGCCGCGATCTGGCGTTGCGCGGCGTTGAGGTAGGCGTTGCGCGAGGACAGCGCCAAACCATCGTCTTCGCGGATCGTCGCCGCGCCGATGATCTCGATGGGCAGATCGAGATCGCGCACCATCCGCTTCACGACCTGCAACTGCTGGTAATCCTTCTCGCCGAACACTGCGCTGTCGGGCAGGCACTGCAGGAAAAGTTTCGACACCACCGTGGCGACGCCGCCAAAGAAATGCGGACGGAAATCGGTTTCCAATCCCGCGCTCGGTCCGCCCACGTTGATGCGGGTGGCGAAGCCTTCGGGATACATCTCCGAGACGGACGGTGCGTAGATCGCATCGGCATGGCCTGCTTCCGCGAGCTTGGTGAGATCGGCATCAAAGGTGCGCGGGTAGCGATCGAAATCCTCGTGCGGCGCGAACTGCGCGGGGTTCACGAAGATGCTCACCACAACCTTGTCGGCGCGCTTCTTGGCTTCTTCGACTAGAGCGAGGTGGCCGCGATGTAGCGCCCCCATGGTGGGAACCAAGCCGATGCGCTGGCGCGCCATGCGCCACGTGGCGATGCCGCCACGGAGTTCGGCGAGGGTATTGGCGACGGGGATTTCTTTCATGGCGGGCCAACTTCAAAAGGGGTGGGCGCGGGAATTTCGGGCCGGGACCATAGTCCCAGGGTCCTCGCCGGGCCAGAATTTCGTTCTTCCTGTTGAAGAATGGGCAAGGATGCCGCCGAAAGCGGGTCTCGGGCCTCTCGTCCTTCCCCTAAGATCGGCCAGGCCCCTAAGATTGGGGCGGCGCTCACGATTCGGGCGCGGCTGCTTGTGGGACCGAACAATGGCTTTGTCTCTGCCCGCCGAATCCACCAACGATGTCGTCGTGCCGCTCGGTACGCAGAAGGCGCATGTTCTCGTCTTCGGGAACGAGAAGGGCGGCACCGGCAAGACAACCACCGGCATGCACGTTGCGACCGCGCTGCTGGCGCTGGGCAAGACGGTGGCCGTCATTGATCTCGACAGCCGCCAACGCTCGCTGGCGCGCTATGTGGAAAACCGCGCGGCCTTTGCGGAGCGCACGGGCCGGAAGCTCGCCATCCCCGAGGCCGTCGTCATCGAACGCGCGCAGGCGCCTTTGCTGGATGCCGCCGCTGCCGAAGAGACCTCGCGCTTCATGGATGCGCTGAACCGTCTCAAGGCCAGCTTCGATTTCGTGATTGTCGACACGCCGGGCAGCGACACGGTGCTGGCGCGTGTGGCGCATGCCGCCGCCGACACGCTGATCACGCCGATGAACGACAGCTTTCTGGATTTCGACCTGCTGGCGCGGGTGAACCCCGAGACCTTCGAGATCCAGGGCCCGAGCATCTATGCCGAGTTCGTCTGGCAATGCCGCAAGCGCCGCCTCCTGTCCGAACGCCGCCCGCTCGACTGGGTGGTGATGCGTAACCGCGTGGCCTCGGCGGATGCCAAGAATAAGCGGCGTCTCGCCTCGGCCATGGACGATCTGGCGCAGCGGATCGGCTTCCGCGTGGCGCCGGGCGTATCCGAGCGCGTGATTTTCCGCGAACTCTTCCCACTGGGCCTAACGCTGTTCGATTTGCCGATGGTGGGTGTGCAAACCAAGCTGACGCTGTCCCATCTTGCTGCCCGCCAGGAAATCCGCGAGCTTTTGACGATGCTGGAGCTGCCTGGCTTGACGGCGGAAGCCGCCACGGCCTAGGCCTTTCGTATGCCACTCATTGCTGGGGCCGCACTTCTCTTCCTGCTGCTCATGCTGGTGCGCGCCTATATCGGCACCGACAGCAAGAGTTTGCTCAAGGCTGGCCGGGTATCCGGCTCGGCCGTTCTGGCCATCATCGCCTTGCTGCTCGGCTTCACGGGCAAGATCGATCCCGCGATCTTCGTGGGCCTGACGGCCGCCGCACTCTTCATGGGCCGGGAGATGCCGTGGAAGAGCCGCTTTCGCGGCGCAGGTGCGGGGCAAGCCGGGTCCGGCAACCAAGCGCCGCCGGCACCAGCCAGCGGCATGTCGCGCAAAGAAGCGCTCGACGTGCTGGGCTTGGCGGAAGGGGCCAGTGCTGACGACATCCGTGCCGCCCATCGCCGTCTCATCATGCAGAACCATCCTGACAAGGGCGGCTCGACCTATCTCGCCGCCAAGATCAACCAAGCCAAAGACGTGCTGCTCGGTTGAACGCGTTCTCGCGTCATGCGAGGGCGAATTCGCGCGACGGTTCAGAGCTAGGATGAGGATAGAATTTTATCCTCATGTGGAAGGTGAGCATGCGCGGCTGGTTACGGCCCTTTGTCCACGGGCGAGAGGTAAGCGCTAGGGCGCTGTGCTGAGAGAGCAACGATTATTGCCACGACGATGCCTGAGACGCCCGAAGGTATCGGGCGTGGTTACGCTGGCTTGCGATGTGGATGCTGCCTTGACGGCGCGGCGGATAGGCTACGCCTTTAGTTCGCCTGGACGGCGGCGAAGCATGTCTGGCCGCGCTCGGTCATGCGCTTGCAGACCTGACGGGCCTCGGTTTCGGCGAACAGACCGAAGCGGGCGCGGTAGAGCATCTTGCCGTTGGTCGAGGGCACCGGCACCACCATGCGTTGGGCTTGGCCCAGAACATCCATCGAGCGTTCCGCATAGGCGGTGAGTTGGGCTTTGGCCATTGTCTGATCGGCAAACGCGCCGATCTGGACGGACCAATGTTGCAGGCCCGCAGCCTGCGCCGGGCGGATTACGTTCGAGGCGGGCAAGTCAGGCCCACCGGTGTCGCCCTCACCATAGGAGGCCGTCACCATCGGAGGGGCGGGCTTGGCGGTCGGAGCGGGAGCCTTCACGGCGGCGGTGGTGATGGGCTGGCTGTCACGCAGCACGGGCATGCGCATCGGCGGCTGATAGGAAGCGACCTGCATAGGCAGAGCAGGCTTGGGCACCGGCACCACGAAGGCGGGTTTCAAGCTCGGCACCGCAGAGGCCACTGCGCCGCTCATGACATTGCCTGATGGAAGAGCTGGGCCGGACGGAAGGGCTGGGCGTTCCGGCCCGTTCAAACGATCCAACGTTTCCTGGGTGGCGCGCAGTTCCGGCTTGGGCTGCGGCAGCACGTTGGCGGCTGGCGTGGGTGCTGAGGTGATCGAGGCGGGTGGTGTGTTCAAAGCGAGCTGAATGCCGCTGCCCGACGCGGGTCTGACGACAACGCCCTTGAAGTCGCGGAAGGCCCCGGCGCGTGGCGCGACCGTCGAGTGCCAGGGCACATCGGCCTGGGCGATCATCGTGGGGTCGGCGTCGATGCGGGCGAATTGGTCCGCCAGCATCTCTTCCATTTCCTTGTCGCGGGCACCTGCCGTCTTGCCGCCCATCACGACGCCGATCAGATGCCGGGGGCCCTGCACAACGGAGGTGACGAGGTTGAAGCCAGAGGCCCGTGTGTAGCCCGTCTTGATGCCGTCGGTGCCGGCGAAGATGCCGACGAGATTGTTATGCGTGCCGTAATAGCGGCCGCGATACGAGAACGATTCCGTCGAGAAGTACGGATAATATTGGGGGAAATCGTAGGCCACGCGGCGTCCCAAGATCGCCAGATCATGCGCCGTTGTCGTTTGCTCGGCGTCGGGCAGGCCCGAGGCGTTGTGGAAATGTGTGTGTGTCATGCCGAGCTGGCGCGCCTTGGCGGTCATCATCTCGGCGAAATCG
>CAIYRG010000266.1 GCA_903928515.1 uncultured Alphaproteobacteria bacterium
CGCGCGCGCGCGAGCCATAGAAGACCATATCAGAACGAAGACGAACGTTGGAACCCGGCGGCCCCGATCTGCGGCACGTATCGCGCGCGCGCGAGGTATAGGGAACCCTGTCAGAACGAATGCGAATGTTGCAACCGGGCCGCACTAGTGTGCGGCAACAGTACGCGCGCGCGAGGCTCAAGGTTTCGATTGCCCGCATATTGCCAAATAAAACGCTCATTCAGTTCTTAAGCGTTCATCACCCGACGATCCAATGCCATCTCTGCTTTAGCGTCGTCTGCCGCTGTCTTGGCGTCGGTTGTCTCTGTTTTCTCGTTAAAGTTGACAGTGTCCTTAAGGTCAGAGGCAAACGCTTTGGCCTGTTCGAGGTCTGCCTCGACCTTAGCCAATCTCCCCTGTGTCGCGTCCAACTTGCTCTGCAAATCGCTCGCTAACTCGGACTGCTGGTCTTGCACTTTTTTTAGCTGAGACTGGAGCTTCGCCACGTCACTGTTCTTGGCGCAGCCAGCGAGTAATGCTAGAGACAAGACAAGATGGGCATATTGAAGTTTCATGGGGTGCAGGATTGGGTTTTCCGCGCAATACGCGCGCGCGAGCCATAGGGTACTGTTTCACAACGAAAGCGAACATTGCAACCGGGCATACCGAGGACGGCTCATATTTTAGAGTGAGAACGCGCTGCCCGTTTCTTGCGTCTCCGCGACGACCGCGCCTAGCTGTTACAATGAAACCCCTAGATTCCATCTGGTCATTCCTTTCGGTCGTAATCATCGCTTGGACCACCCAGAGGATTGTTAGCTACCAGAAGGGATTGGTACGAGTGTCACGGGCCTCACTTGAAGCGTCGGCATAGGTTCCTGGCATTGTGATGGACCTCGACCGATTCCAAGCTGCCGGAGGGAACGAGCTTCTTAAACTCAGCCGTCGTCGCGCCCACGCTCGCGGCGATGACGACCTTTTTTACAACTGTCACGGTGACCCGTATCGGCATAGCTTAAGAATAAAACCGTTCCGGATGATGAGAGACAGAAGGTTTACTACTCCTCGACCGAATTTTGGGGCCAAAAATAAAGCCGGAGCATTGTTCCTGCGTAGGGCAACAGCCCAAACATGAATGTTTGAAACTGGGAGTCTAGGCTACCGATTCACGCTATTTTTCATTTCCTTCCGGCTTCTGTCCGTTCGTGGCTGCTCGGACTGCCTTTATGAGTTCGCTGTCAAACCAAGCGTCCGATGTAGCGAGGTCCACGAAGTCAGGTTTGACCACGCACCATTGATTCTCGTCTCGGTAAATTGTCAGAGCACCAATTTCGATTCTCCATGCCCTGTCCCGCTCCAATTCTGCAATGCTAGTTTGCGACCGGATCATATCAGTTCCGGGCGCTTGGGGTGAATCCGATGGATGGCGGCAAACAAGATTTGGAAATGAGGGATTGCGATATGTCTCCATCGGTTGCCCGCTTTCGAGTTCGTATTCAAAAAAAAGATATTTCCTATTCTTTCCATATTTGGAGCATTGTTCGCTCGAATCTTTGAGGTCGGATTCGGCCCGCTCTACTTCGTGGGCGCGGAGATTTCTGGCATTAACAATGAATTCTATACCAACGAAAAATCCGACTGCTAGTCCGCATAATCCTCCTACGATCCCGAATATTTGGTGCGCCACAAGAACACTTCCAATAGCGCTCGAGATCGGCATGAGTACGGGAATTTTCGAAGCTCTTTCTTTAGCCGTTTGGAGGTCATGTTCAGCCTCTCGCCATTCAGCCAGCAGGCTTATTCTATCGTACTCTTCAAAGGAAAGTCTGGCCTTCATCAATTTCTTCCGTGCATCCAAGTCTGGAACGGAAAAATAACGTCTCCTGCTTTCCCTGTCTTCTAATTCATTGGAAACGTATTCAATCCCCCATTGGTCCCAAACACCTGCGGCTTTCTCCAAATCAATCATTTCTTTCTTCAGGCGATCCCTTTCCGTATTCCTTCCTGAGCTAATGAGGGTTCTATCGTAGGCGCTAAGTTTCTTGAGCTGCTTTGTTGATAGTACCCGGCATTCAATAGCAACGGTATCGATATTAAGCTTTTTCGATTTCATCAGGATAAGCCAGAAATTTAGCTACCGAAACCGGGGATGTCCCAGGGGCCGTTGAAACTTATGGGCGGACGGCGGCAGGAGGGATGGGATCAGGGATCGGGTGGTTGGCAAGGGGAATGGCCGTTGGGGGACGCACGCTCACAAGCGACAATGAGCGCAGCGGCCACGGCATTGGTGTCGTAAGCGATTTACACCCGAATAACTCGACGATCCTTGAGCATCGCAGCGACAATTTTCGATATGGTTTGCACTGGATCTTTCTCCGGGTCTGGAACATCGAATCCTGTCCGAAAGGCTAGACGGGCCTCTTGCTCAGTCGGGAAGCTGATCGAAAGAGTTCTAGGCGGAATGCCTGATACTCCCGCGAGGGCAACCTCCCGGTCGCGTGCTTTGTTGCCGGTGATCTTGGCTAGCCAGAAGGAGGCGTGGGTTTTGGGCTTGGTGCCGTGTCATGAGCAGCCGTCCACAAATACCGCTGTCTTGCCTTGGGATTAAAGGCCCGGCAGTTGTCTTGCAGTGGCGAATCTCATCCCAACAATGGTCGCATCGAGGGCTTGGTATGGGGCGTCGATAGCTGAGTTCAGGAGTGCAGATCCGGATGCGGTATTCGGAATATTGGCTAAGAATCCAGACTTCGATCTAGCGACGACGCAGAAAGGAGCATGGTTGGAGCAGATTGCGTTTCTGCAGATGAGTCTGGATGGCCTGAATGGGACGCTCTACTTGGAGTTCAATATTCCGCGTATAGGCAGTCGGGTGGATGTTGTGCTGCTTGTTGGCCCAGTGGTGTTCGTCGTTGAATTCAAGGTTGGCGAAGCAACGTTCGACCGAGCGGCGGTGGACCAAGTTTGGGACTACGCGCTCGACCTGAAGAATTTCCATGAGGCGAGCCACCAAGTATCCTTGGTGCCCATCTTGATCGCAACCGAGGCTAAGGAATCGGCGTACGCAAAACTGACTAAGGATGCGGATGGAGTTTACCGCCCGATTCAGGTTCATCCAGACGGATTTCGGGCGGCGGTAGAGGCGGCGCTTGGCGAGATTGACGGAGGTGAACTGGATCAGAGCCAATGGGCTCAGGGTGCATACAAGCCTACGCCCACGATTGTTGAGGCGGCACGAGCGCTCTACGCTCACCACGGAGTTGGAGCAATCAAGGCCTTCGACGCTGGGAAGAAAAACCTGGGCGAGACGTCGCGGCGGATTGAAGAGCTGATTGATGAAGCGCGGACCAAGGGCCGTAAAATTATCTGCTTCCTTACAGGTGTGCCCGGTGCAGGGAAAACTTTGGTGGGCCTTAATGTAGCGACCCAGCATGCCAGGACAGAGAGCCCGACGCATGCGGTGCTGTTGTCTGGCAATGGGCCGCTTGTCGCCGTCCTTCGGGCCGCCTTGTCGCGTGACGAGAAGGCACGATTGAAGAAGCGTGGCCTGAAGCAGAAAAAAGGGAGCGATCCGGTAAAGCAGTTCATTCAGAACGTGCATCACTTCCGCGACGAAGCACTAAAAAGCGAAGCTCCGCCGGCTGACCATGTGGTCGTGTTCGACGAGGCTCAGCGCGCTTGGAATCAGACCATGACAGCTGATTTCATGAAGCGGAAGAAAGGCGTCGCAGACTTCAGTGATTCAGAGCCTCAGTTTTTAATTCGCTACGTCGACCGGCACACGGACTGGGCCGTAATTCTCTGCTTGGTTGGTGGCGGACAGGAGATCAATCGTGGCGAGTCTGGCATCGGTGCGTGGCTGGAAGCGGTCAGAACGTCATTCCCTCATTGGGACATGTATATCTCGTCACGGTTGACAGACAGTGAATATGCCGCCGCGGAGGCCATTGTAGCTGTGAAGGAGACACGTGGGACCCATTTCGACGACAACCTACACCTGTCCGTATCGATGCGCTCATTTCGCGCTGAGCATGTCTCGGCTTTTGTAAAGGCCTTGCTCGATTGCGAGCGAGATCAAGCTCGCCTGACTTTGGCTAAGTTGAAGCGCTATCCACTCGCCGTGACGCGCAACCTAGATTTGGCAAAAGAGTGGGTTCGGTCTAAAGCTCGAGGTAACGAACGTTACGGCCTGGTTGCGTCTTCCAAGGCTATGCGCCTCAAGCCGCATGCGATTGATATTCGTGTAGAGACGAATCCTGTGCACTGGTTTCTTAACGGCAAAGACGATGTCCGCTCTAGTTTCTATTTGGAAGACGCGGCGACGGAGTTTCAGGTGCAGGGATTAGAGGTCGATTGGGCGGTCGTTACCTGGGATGGAGATTTCCGTTTCAAAGAAACGGGTTGGGGGTTTCACGACTTCCGCGGTGCCAAATGGCAGAACGTAAAGAATGCCGAGAACCAGAACTACCTGAAGAATGCCTATCGCGTGCTTCTGACCCGAGCCCGGCAGGGGATGGTTATCTTCGTGCCAGAAGGTGACCAGACAGACCACACACGGCCGCCGGCTTACTATGATTCGACTTTCAAATACCTGGTCGATGTCGGTATACCTGCGCTATGAAAACTGAACCAATCTACCGAGTGAAGTTTTCGACGCGAGGTCGGGTGACAATTCCCGCGCCGTTGCGGAAAGCCCATGGTCTAAAGGGCAGTTCAAAGGTGGCCTTCGAGGTGACTCCATCAGGAGCGTTTCTGCTGAAGCCCATTGTCCGGTCTCGTCGCTGAAGCTATCTGAAGGAAGGCGAACATTGGAACCGGGCGGCCCCGATCTGCGGCACGTATCGCGCGCGCGCGAGGTATAGGGAACCCTGTTAGAACGAATGCGAATGTTGCAACCGGGCCGCACTAGTGTGCGGCAACAGTACGAGCGCGCGCGGCTCAAGGTTTCGATTTCCCGCATATTGCCAAATAAAACGCTCATTCAGTTCTTACGCGTTCGCTCCGGTTCGCATC
>CAIYRG010000267.1 GCA_903928515.1 uncultured Alphaproteobacteria bacterium
ATGGGCACGACCGCCGAGAATTCGGTGCTCGACGGCTATGGCATCTCGCACGAGATCCACAATCTCGCGCTGGCGGGCAGCGGCATCTTCCCGACGGAAGGCGCTTCGCACCCGACATTTACGCTGCACGCGACCAGCCTGCGCACCGCCAACCATTTGCTCAAGAACTGGGCCAGCATCGCGGCCTAAAGCGCCGCAGCGAGACCAACCGTTTTTGAAATCCTCAAGGGCCGGTTGGCATTGACCAATCGGCCCTTTTTTTGGCCTCAAATCCCCGGAAATTTGCGATGCCCCCGCCTCGCTGCTATGCAGCTTGGCGAAGGCAGAATGTCGGCAAACCGCGCCTTGGCCGAACATGGGGGCTCGACATTTCTACGCTCAAGGCAAGCCGGAAGAACGGCCATCGGCCGCCCATGCTCGCCCCCCTTTCGCCTTTGCCATTTTCACTTGTGGTGGGATTGCCGATTGTCTTGGCGCTCGGCGGCCTCGCGCTGCTGCTTTCGCATGGCACCTCCGGCGGCGACGAAACACTTCCCGTACGGGCCGCGTCGGTTTTTTGGACGCAGGGCTGGGACGCCGTGCGGCAGGCGAACGATGCGCCGTGGCTCATGCACCGCTTGGAATGGTTTTCCGAAAAGGCCGCGTGGCAGGGCATTCTGAACATGTTCATTCCCGGCATTCTGGCGCGCAATCCTCTCGCGGCCAACGCGTTGATGGTCTGGGACGATGTCCTGTTCATGATGGCGGCCACCGCGCTCATGCTCTGGTATCTCATGCGCCGCGGTTACGGTTGGGCGCTTGCCAGTTTGACGTCAGGCGTATTGTTGTTTTCATCCGCGTCCATCAGCCTGTTCTCCGGCGGCGTCCAGGAATGTCAGATGACGTTCTATGCGGTGATCGTCGCGGTGATGGTCGACGATGAGAGTTTCACGCCGGTGCTGCGCTGGGGTGCTCTCCTGACCGCGAGCGCGCTTCTCATCTTTGCTAAGAATTACGCACCGGCAGCGATGCTTCCTCTCAGCGTCTTGTTCTCGCGGCCGCGCGAACGCTGGTTCTATGCCGCTTCACTCGTGTTCTTCACTGGCCTCTGGTTGGGGCTTCTGCATCTCGCGGCGGGCAACGCGATCGACAATTTCGCCGAAAATTTGCTGACACCCAGCCTCAGCAGCACATTGGAGAATTTCAGCGAATTCTTCTTCTCGTTCCCGTTCGGCGTCTTTTGGTGTTTCCCGCTTCTTGGGTTTGCCTTTGTGAGCGGTGAAACGCGGCGTGCAGCACTTTGGAAAGCCGCGGGCTTCGTGGCTTTGGGCGCGTTCCTGTCGCTGTTCGATTTCTGGCATGGCAGCGGCGCGGTTTCCGGCCCGCGTTACACGGCACCATTCGCCGTATTCTTTTTCCCCGAAGTGGCGCGCGGCCTTTCGGTGGTAGCGCGGCGCTGGCGATGGGCGTGTTTCGCCATACCGGCATTCGCTCTGCTTTTCCTTCCCGCCATCGATTATCACAACTCGCAAGCCTATAGCTGGGGCAACACCCGCAGCAGCAACACGAATTGGCCGCACGGCGATCCCGCCATGCAACCAGGCATTCTGGCGTGGCGCGTCATCGTCGCGAAGACGACGCACGCGGAATATTTCGCGCCCGGCGAAGGCCTTCCCATCGCGAAAACAACAGCGATTTTTCCGATGACGGGGATTTCGCGCGTGATCTACCTGCTGCAAGGCGATGCGGTGGATTCACGCCAGCCCGTCGCGCAGAACTGGTTGCGCCAGCACGCTTTGGGCAATCCGCTTGTCTGGATGCTCTTGCGCTACGGCCTCGCCGGCCTGTTGCTGGGTTGGCTTTGCTACGCGGCCGTGAGGGCGGCCTATTCTCCGGAAGGGACGCCGCAGTCGTTCATGGGATACAAATATCCCAACCTCGTCAACGATGACACCAATGTATGTAAGGAGATCACCCATCCGGAAGGCGTGGCTCTGTTGAAGAGAGGCCACCGGAAACTGCGAGCTCTGTACGATGCGCACCTTCAGTGGGTCGCCGGATTCCTGTCGCGCTTCGTCAATCTCGCAAACGTAGGCGGCCGAAAAGTCATCCGTTTCAACGAGATGTTCATGAGCCCAAAACCGGATCAGACCGTTCAAGACACGATTGAATTCTACATCAAGGCCGCTCGCAGGGTGCTGCTCAAGCACTACGTCGCTGTAGAAGAAGTCTACGCATATACCGTTCGCGGACTGAAGCGCGCCGTGACGGCAGCCGCGACACCCGCTGCGACACCCGCTGCGACACCCGTCGCGGCAACAGCAGCAGCAGAAACCCGTTCATAATTCTTCGCGAATCATGCCGATCACGCAATTCCCGTACGCAGGCGCCCTGTAATTGTACAGTGAATAGGCGTGATATCCCGCGCGTCCCGTTGTCCATCCTTGTCGTCCGGTCATATCCATGGTCGTGAAGAGAAGTCCGTCGAGGCGAACCGCCGCGACCACCGCTGCTGTCGAAGCCCACACAATTTCGTAGATGCGCCGCCCTTCGTGCGTGCGTCGCCGCGTGTCGCTCACAACGACCCACGCCTCTCCGAACTGATAGTATCGCAGACCTCCGCGTCGCCCGTCGATCCGCGATACTTTTATGTGCGGATCCGCAAATTTGACGGAATCCCAGAACGATTGAAACGCGGCTGCGTCAGCAACGGCCTTACTCGTTTCCCTACAGTCGGTCGACCAATACGGGAGACAGGAGACGAATGTAGGGAAGCTCGGGATCACGGAAATCTCTCGGGCCCATAGGCACGCAAAGGGCGTTCCCGTCCATCGGCACAGAGTTCCGTCGATCGCCG
>CAIYRG010000268.1 GCA_903928515.1 uncultured Alphaproteobacteria bacterium
CATCAGCAACGCGCCGTCGTAATTCTTGAGAAAATCCTCCAGCCAGATCAGGCTTTCGAGATCGAGATGGTTGCTCGGCTCGTCGAGCAACATGCCGTCGGGCTTCATCAGCAGAATGCGCGCCAGCGCCACGCGCATCTTCCAGCCGCCCGACAGCAGCCCCACATCGCCGTCCATGCGTTCCTGGCTGAAGCTCAAGCCCGCCAGCACTTCGCGCGCGCGCGCATCCAACGCATAGCCATCCAGCTCCTGGAAGCGCCCCTGCACTTCGCCGTAGCGCGCAACGATGGTTTCCATCGCATCGGCCTGATCGGGATCGGCCATCGCGGCCTCCAGCGTCGCCATCTCGGCGGCCAACGCGCTCACCGGCCCGATACCATCCATCACCGCGGCCACCGCGCTCTGGCCCGACATCTCGCCGACATCCTGGCTGAAATAGCCAATGGTCATGCCCGGATCGATCGTCAGCTGCCCGTCATCGGGCTTATCGGTTCCCGCGATCATGCGGAACAATGTCGACTTGCCCGCGCCATTTGGCCCGACAAGTCCCACCGGCTCGCCTTTTTGTAAGCCCATCGCCGCGTCGATGAACAAAAGCTGGTGGCCGTTCTGCTTGGAGATGTTGTCGAGACGAATCATGAGTTCCGCGCGGGCTGGGAAATGAGGCCCGTGTTTAGGCCAACGCTGCCGGCAATGACATGCGGCGACGCATCGCGCTTAAGCGAAACGCTCGCAGAAATGCCAGCGTCCGCGCTCTACCAGGCTTTCAGCCCGGCGACCTTGCCGGAATTGCGCAACAGCGTTTCAACCGCGCGATCCACCCCTTCGGACGCACCGCCGATTTCGGTCACCATTACGCCAATCTGCTGTTCCATACCGTCAAGATTCGACACGACGCACATCACAAATCCTTCCGCCGCGGGCACTTCAAAAACCCAGCCGTCGCCATCGACTGCCAGCCCCTTTGCGACAATACCGGCCCGCCCCATTTCAGCCACGAGCCAGTGGGCGAATTTCCGGATCTTCGCCAAGCGGTAGGATTTTTCTCGCGTGTCGTCGTGAAGCATCTCGCGGGCAGCAGGCACCGCATCCGGTTCGAACAGCGTGGGAGATTCAAACGTGAATTGCAGCATTGCCGACTCGCGCTTTCAAAATCGCGCGTCGGGACGCGCGGGGAATTCGGCCATCCTAACGCCGATAGTTGAAGGGATGATAACAACCCGCCAGCGTAATGGCCGGGCCGCTGGTTTTTCTAGAAGGGAAGCGACGCTAGCTATTGTCGGGAGCGTAGCGACTTACAATGGCTGTGCTTCGCTTGGAAAAGCAGCGCTTTGACCCGGCCATGACGATTTGTGACCATGACGATTTGTGAGAGATGAGTGGTACAATGAGCGTCAAGCTCTAGCGAAGCGCAGCCGCGCACGTAATGGAAATCCACACATGGCCAAACTCGTCTACGCACTGAACGTCTCGCTCGACGGCTACGTCGATCACCAAGCCTTCGGCCCCGCCCAGCCCGACGCCACGATCTTCCGCCACTTCATCGAACAGGTGCGCGGCCTCACGGGCAGTCTCTACGGACGCCGCATGTACGAGATCATGCGCTATTGGGATGAAGACCAACCCGGCTGGGGCCCGGAGGAACACGAATACGCGAAAGTGTGGCGCGCCCAACCGAAATGGGTCGTGTCGCGCACGCTGCAATCCACCGGTTCCGCACTTTGCCCCAACGCCACGCTTGTGACGGGTGATGTGGCACCCTTCGCACGCGATCTGAAAACACGCCTCACGGGCGAGATTTACGTTGGCGGCACGCAGCTCGCGCAAAGCCTCACCGATCTTGGCCTGATTGATGAATACCAACTCTATTATCGCCCCATCGCGCTGGGCAGCGGCACACCGTTCTTTGCGGGCCCCGCCCCTCGCCTTCGCCTCACGGCCAACACGCGCGTCGGCGAAACGGCTGTGCGGCTGACATACGTTCCGGCGTAATCGCGCCATTCGCGCATCGAAACTCCGCGCGCCGATCTTTTAAAATTTGAATCGAATTGCTCCGGCTTCTTTTCGAGGTCCTAAAGGGGCCGCTGGTACTGGTTCACCGTCCAGCAATCTTCCGGCCATCAAAAACTTTTTGGCCCAAACTCTATCGCGGCATCATTTCGACAGGAGCATTCATGAAAGCGTTCCTTGCCATCAGCGCGCTTGCCGCGCTGTGCGCCACAACCGCCGCCCAGGCAGAACCCGCCTCCACCGTCACGACGACAACCTCGTCCCCCGCCACGACCGCTCCCACCACGACGACACCAAGCACCACGCAGACCGCCGAACAACACGCCGCGCAGGAAGCCGCGACGAATGCGGCCATTGCCGCAGCGGCCGCCGCCGCCGCAAAAACGACAACCACGACCTCATCGACAACTTCGACGACGGTATCGACAACAGCATCAACCACTCCGGCATCCACCACCACGCAGACCGCCGCCGAGCACGCCGCCCAAGAGGCCGCCACGAAGGCCGCGATTGCCGCCGCCGCGAAGCAGACCACGACGACAACGCCAACGACCACGACCGATGCCGTGAATGCGGCGCACTCCACCGTGCAGACCACGAGCGACTCCACAAAAAATACCGCGAAGTCGATCACCAGCGACGCCACGCAAGCCGCCACCGCGAAAGCCGCCCAAGCTGCGGCCGCAGTCGCCGCGAAACAGGCTGCCAAGCAGCAAGCACAATTGTCCCGCTTTGCCGCCGAAGCCGCCCGCAAGGCTGC
>CAIYRG010000269.1 GCA_903928515.1 uncultured Alphaproteobacteria bacterium
GAGATCGCCTACAATCAGGTCAACCGGCAGCGCCAGAAGCTTGATTTCTTCCGCAACACATTCGATTTCCTGACCGATAACCGGGTCTCCGGAGACTATCTCGAGTTCGGCTGCCACCGCGCCCGCACTTTCCGCATGGCCCTGACCGAGGCGCGCAAGCACAACCTCTTCATCGGCCCGACGCCCGCCTTCTCCGGCCAGCGTTACGAGAATTCGAAAACCGACGAAGAGAAGCAGCGCGCGAAATTCGTGCTCGATCACTACAAGGAAAATTCGCGCCGCATGAAGGCGCGCGGCATCCGCGTGATGCCGGGCGGCGATTACGGCTTTGCGCCGATCCCGCATGGCGACAATTCGAAAGACCTCGTCTACTTCGTGAAATACATGGATTACACGCCGGCCGAAGTGCTGAAGGCCTGCACGCAATATGGCGGCGAGCTGATGGGCATGCCGAACGAACTCGGCCTCGTCAAAGAAGGCTATCTCGCCGACCTCGTGCTGGTCGATGGCGATCCGACGAAAGACATCAATTTGCTGGTGGGCAAGAACAACATCAGTGCGGTGATGAAGGACGGCAAATTCCACAAAAAGCCAGAAGCGGTGCGCGAAGGCCGTAGAGACGCGGCGGAATAATTTTCTTCGCCAACGAATTGAAAAGGGCCGCGTTCACGCGGCCCTTTTGGTTTTATGCTATTAAAGTCGGTTGGAGTTGCGCATTAAACCAGTCCCATTTGGACAATTCACGCGGTCGGTCTTTTAAGGCTGTAAGGTTCGCTTCGACTATGGCCTTAACCGCAGCATCCCAGCGAAGCGCACTATCGGCGTCATGCGTATCAGCGCCATGCTTTCTCATCTGCGGGATATAATTGAGGTGCCAAAACCCATCGCTGTCTTGCAGCAAAAGGTCAGCGTAGTCTGGCAGGGCGCCTTTTAATCTCTTCAACACGGTATCCGACACAACGACACGCGGATTGATAGCGACCTCGCTTTCCAATCGGTAGGCGTCGACTAAAGCTTCGCCGAAAACGATATCATCGATATGCAGCAATTCGCCGAACGACAGCGCACCCCGTATAAGCAATCCAAGCCGAAGACCACGCTCAGCGACCGCGCTCATGACCCGAACACAGTCTTTGCAAACAAATTCGGCCCACAAGGGCCTCACGACATCTTCGGCGTGCTCGTCTTCACTTTCAAAATCGGGATAGCTGATTACGATGTGGTCTGAAAAAGTTGAAACTTCCGGCTTAAGATTTAGCTTGTAGCCGCCATCCTCCATCGGCTCTCCAGAAATATCTTGAGAACCGCGCATGAATACCAACATTCGAAGAAGGTCAGCGAATTCGCGAACCTTTGCGACGGACCAATTTTTCGTGGCGTTTTTTGTGCCTAAAAAATCGAGATAAAGCACATACCGATTTTCAAAGGCTTGGCCATCTACTGCCATCGGAAAAAACACTCTAAGGAGTGTCCCCCAACGCTTCTGTGATGATCGTCCGGTATTCATCCACGCTCGGATGATACGGCGCGCGTTCGTTGAAGAAGCTGGCATGCGCATCCTTTGCCATCTCATCCAACTCGCCGCCTTTAAAGCCGAGCGCGCGGATGGAAGATTTCAGCCCTACATGCGCGTTCATTTCCACCACCGCATCGGCGGGTGATTGGCCCGCTTTCAGCGGAAACGCCGCCGCCATCAGTTTCATACGCTCGGGGATGCGTCGTTCGTGCATCCGCAAAACGGCCGGTATGGAGATCGTCACCATCATGCCGTGATGCAGATTCTGGTCGGAGAAGGTACCTGCGAGCGCATGTGCGGGCCCGAGGCCTTTCAGCGGCATCATCGCCTGCATCGCTGCCAGCATCATGTGCCAGCGGGCTTCCCCGTTTTGTGGTTCCTCCACCGCGCGCTCAACCCACTGGAACACGCGACGGATAGAATCCAACGCGATGGCATCGCCATGCGCGTTGTCGCCTTTGGCGAGGAACTGCTCGATGGCATGCGTGAGCGCGTCCATGCCGGTGCCGGCCGTTAGATGGCGCGGCAACGTATAGGTCAGTTCGGGATCGCAGATGGCGACTCTCGGCACGATGAAATTGCTGTTGATGCCTGAGCCACGCGATGTTGCCGTGGGATGAATCCCTGCGCCGGTGTTGGCTTCGCTGCCCGTGCCCGCCGTGGTGGGAATGGCGATTAGAGGCGCGACAGCGGATGTGATCAATTCGGGATGGCCGAAATATTTCGGCAGCGGACCACCGAGCGAAGCAACGACAATCAACGCTTTTGCCGTGTCGATCACCGAGCCGCCGCCCACCGCCACGACGCCGTCGCAGCCCTCGTTGCGATACATTTCCAGCGCGCGATCCACGCCTTCGACCGTCGGGTTTTCCGGCGTCGTGTCGAACACGGCAAAGCTCTTCTTGCCCTTCATCGTCTGCAGCACGCGGTCGAAGGTGCCGGAATTTACGAGGCCCTGGTCGGTGACAAATAGCGGGCGACGCATGTCGAGCAGGCGAATTTCCTCGGGCAGCGATTGCACCGCGCCGAATCCGAAGCGCACGCGCGGATGCTGCAGAACGAAGCTTTCGAATGTCGTTGTCATGACCTCTTTACCCCGAGCGAGTCGATCATTTTGCGCGTTCTTGTTGTGCTTGATCAAATTTATGGAGGTTTCCAGAAAAAGCGTCATTTAGTTCGGCATTGTGCTTGGCAAGCCGAGAAATGACGCTCGCAAGCGGCTCCATATTTCCC
>CAIYRG010000270.1 GCA_903928515.1 uncultured Alphaproteobacteria bacterium
TGGAACGCGATGGTGAAATTTCGCCGTCGCGTTTCGCATTTTAACGACGATCCGCAAACGTCGTTGTTCTTTGCGCGCGCTTCACGAAAATCACCGCGCAATTCGAAAGGCCTGAATCATGTTGGGTAAGATCGTGACCGTGTTCGCCGTCGTCATCGTGATGGCGGTCGGTTTTGTCGCCGCTGCTGAAACCGGTTTGTTGGAGAAGGCGGGCATCAGCGTTCCGGCATTGGCAGCGCCTGTACCACATCCGAATGTTCGCCTGCCGCGTATGGCGCTTGAAGGCCAGTTCAGCGGCCCCATTCAGGACACGCTGATCCAACGCTGGCGCGATCCTATCGATGGTACAGTTTGTTACATTTACATGCCCGTGACCGTGCAGCATGCGCCGACGCCGACCGGCTTCGTCGGCTATGGTGCGAACGCCATCGGCTCGATCACGTGCCTGCCGTCGGGCAAGGTGGCGATGAACGCACCTGCAAAAACGCCCGATGTTCTGTCGGATTCGAGCAGCAAAACCGACGACGTGAAACCGGAAGCACCGAAGAAATCCGAGCGCCGGAACGACGGCCTGCGCCGCTAACTGCACGCTTACGGCACAATTAAAGAAGCCCTCTTACAGAAGCCCTCTGGCGCAACGCCGGGGGCTTTTTCTTTTCTCCGCTATGCTTAGGCAAGAATCTTATTTAGCGTTCCCTCAGAGGCGCGTTGAGACGCCGAGGAGGGATCGATGCCAGCAAAAATTTTCTACACTACGTGTGTGACTTTGGCGCTTGCTGCCGCATGGCCTGCGCATGCCGCGAACACCGGGCATGGCGCGACATGGGACGAAATCAAAATGCTTCCCGATTGGACCGGGGTGTGGACGTGGATTCCGGACAAGCGCCCCGCCATGCCGGTGAATGCCGGCGGCCAAGCCGAACTCGACAAGATGGCGCAAGAGCGCAAGGTTACCGGCGATGTCACCGCGCGCCAGAAGCGCTGCATGGTATCGGGCTGGCCGTCAGGTGTAGGCGGACCGGAAGAATATTCCGAGGAATGGATCTTCACGCCCGGCCAAGTGACGATGACAGGAGCGATCGGTTTTGTTCGCCGCATCCACACGGATGGCCGCAAGCATCACGCGGGCCCCGGCACGATTGAAGCGGACTCCATCGGCCATTGGGAAGGCGACACGCTGGTCGTCGATACCAGCAGCGCGCAAGAAGGCAACGAGCTTTACTATGGGTTCGTTGGCGGCAAGAACATGCACGGTATTGAACGGATTCATCTTTCCGATCAGAACACGCTGACGATCGATTTGGATCTGGATGCGCCGGACATTTTCTCGACGGCGTATAAATTCCCCACACGGTTGAAGCGTCACGCCGATTGGACGACCTTGGAGATGAACTGCGCGCAGAACCAGCGCTCAGTCGATGAAAAGGGCAACCAGACGATGATCCTGGACAAGCAGTCGTACAGTGCCGGGAAGGACGAAGAGTAATTGATGCCACGCGTTTCTTCGATCTCTTCGTTTGTCTTAGGCCTGGGCGTTGTCCTCAGCTTGGCAACGCCCGCGTTTGCAGCCAACACCGGACAAGGCGCTACCTGGGACGACGTTAAGCAGCTCCCCGATTGGACCGGGGTGTGGACGTGGCTGCGCAATGAGCGCCTCAACATGCCTGTGAATGCCAAAGGCCAGGCGCAGCTCGATCAGATCGCAAAAGACCGCAAGCTGAACGGCGACATCGACGCGCGCGCCAAGCATTGCATGCTGGAAGGTTGGCCCGCGGGCCCGACCGGACCGGAAGAATATGCCGAAGAGTTCGTCTATACGCCCGGCCGGGTGACGATGACGCAGAGCCAAGGCTACGTTCGGCGCATCTATACCGATGGGCGCAAGCATCATGCGGGGCCGGAGACCCTCCAGGGGGATTCCATCGGCCATTGGGAAGGCGACACGCTGGTTGTGGACATCACCGGAACACAGCACGGCAACGAGCTGTATTACGGCTATATCGGCGGCGCGCATGTGCACGGGATCGAGCACATCTATCTGATCGACGCCGACACGCTGACCTTCGATATCGATGTGGACGCGCCGGATGTCTTCACCCAGCCTTGGCACTACAGCAATCACATGCGGCGGCATCCAGACTGGACGATCGTGGAATTCAACTGCCAGCAGAATCAGCGCTCGGTGGACGAGAAGGGCAACCAGACTATGATCCTGGATAAGAAGTCCTATAGCGAAACGGGCAAGGAATAGCCGTCTCGTCCTTGAGGCGCCCTCCTTGAAGCGTATGGGCATTGATAGCTAAATGACGCCCGTTTCTCTGGGGGTGTCATGTCCAACGCCATAATCGTGCTCGGCATTGCGTCGGCCGCTTGCGCCGCAACGCTGGTCGGCGGCCTTGTGGCGTTGCGCCTGCGCGACAAGCTGCATCTGTTACTGGGCTTCAGCGCCGGAGCGGTGATCGCGGTGTCGCTGTTCGACCTTTTGCCGGAAGCCCTGAGCCTGGGCTCGGGCTACCCGCCCTCGACCCTCTTGGGTTTCACCGGCCTCGGCTTTTTTGGCTACACGGTTCTCGACCGGATGATCGTGCTGCACACCCATCACGACGACGAGCACGACGAGGGCCACATCCACCACAAAGTCTCGCGCGCCTGGTTGGGCGCGGGCAGCCTTTCGGGGCACAGCCTGATCGACGGGCTGGCCATCGGGCTGGCGTTCAAAGTGTCGGCGGTGGTGGGCGGTGTCGTGGCCATGGCGGTGCTGGTGCACGATTGCTCCGATGGCATGAACACCGTGAACATGGTGTTGCGTAACAACGGCACACGCCGCCAAGCGCTGGGCTGGCTGCTGACCGACGCGATTGCGCCCGTGATCGGCGCGACTATCAGCCTGTTCTTTGCGCTGTCCACTGGCGGCTTGGCTTTGACGCTGGCATTGTTCGCGGGCTTCTTCCTGTTCATCGGCGCCAGCGATCTGCTCCCTGAGAGCCACCATTCGCATCCCAAATTTCTGACGACGGCGGCGACGTTGGCGGGTGCGGCCTCGCTCTATCTCGTCATCTACTTCAGCGGTTAGCGCGGTGGATTGGCAAATTCTGGCCGAGACGGAGCAGGCGGTTATTCGGCGCAGCGGCCGTTTCATCGTCGCGCAGTTGCGTGTGCCGCACGATGTGCTCAGCACCTCGGCGCGCAACGGCGGGCAGACGCGCACACTCACATATCTGATCAATCATCAGAGCTGCGAAGGGGCGGCGCATGATGATCGCTTCACGCTGATCCATGAGCAGGGTGAGATCGCCTATCACGACAGCGTTTGCGCTGAGTTGAATTTGCCGGCCGCCGAAACCGCGTTGATGGGGACGGCCGCGAACATGAATTACGCGGCCGTTGTAAAAAAAGACGGCGGCGGCGTGAGCGTCACCGCGATTGCCACGGCCGGCGTCCACAGCAATGCGGTGTGCGGCGGCGATCCCGCCACGTGGCGCGAAGAACCGGACGAAAAGCCCGGCAAGATCAATCCGGTTCCGGGCACCATCAACATTCTGCTGCTGATCGACCGCCCGCTGACGGCGGCCGCGCTGGCGCGCAGCGTGGTGACAATGACGGAGGGCAAATCGGCGGCGCTGCAGTTCCTGGCGATCCCGAGTTGCTATTCCTCGGATCTGGCCACCGGCACCGGGACCGACCAATTCATCGTGGCGTCGCCCGCATCGGGACGCGCGCCGCTCACTTCCGCCAGTCCGCACACAAAATTCGGTGAAGCTATCGGTGCGGCGGCACGCGATGCCGTGTTGGAAGCGTTGCGCTGGCAGAACGGATTGGAAGCCAGCTCCACGCGCGGGTTGTTTCATGCGCTGAAGCGATACGGCGTGCGCCAAGAAACGATTTTCGAAGACATCGCGCCGTTACTATCGGCGAGCGATCTCGAATTGTTGAAGAAGAACGCCAACGCGCCGTTCTTTGAGCCGATGGCGGGTGCTGCGGCGTATGCGTTTGCGGCCGTGATGGATCGCGCGCGCCATGGCACGTTGCCTGACTCCGTGATCGCGGATGCGCTGGTGCAACAAGCGGCATTGCTGGCCGCGAACATCGCTGCCAAACCGGAACTGTGGCCGCGCTTTCGCAACACGCTGCATGCGCTGGCCACGCGCGATCCGAAAATCCTTGTGCTCAATGCCATTGCCTTGGGCTGGAGCGAAAAGTGGCGAACCCGTTAGCAGCGCTTCTGGCGCCCAACGCGGTGGCGCTCGCAATTGCGGTCGCGGCCGATCTGGTTCTGGGCGATCCGGTTTATCGCTTGCACCCGGTGCGCCTGATGGGCGCCACGCTGACGCGCGCGGAGAATTTTCTGCGCGTCGTGGGGTTGGATGGGTATTTCGGCGGGATTCTTTTGTTCCTGTTTCTGGCCGATTTTTGGATCGGTGTTTCCTCCGCGACTGTTGCAGTCGCCGGCATGATCGCACCGTCGTTCGGCTTCGTGCTGCACGTCTTTTTGCTCTACAGCCTTCTGGCCTTGGGCGATCTCCTGCATCATGTGCGCCGAGTGGAACGTGCCACGCAAAGTGATGATCTGGCGGGTGCGCGCGTGGCGGTGAGCGCGCTGGTGGGCCGCGACACGGATCGGATGGATATCGCAGCCTGCCGCAGAGCGGGGATTGAATCCTTGAGCGAGAATCTGACCGATGGTTTTGTCAGCGCGGTGTTCTGGTATGCGGCTCTCGGCTTGCCGGGCATCGTGCTGTTCAAAATCGTCAGCACGATGGATTCGATGGTGGGGAATAAAACCCCGCGCTACATCCGCTTCGGCTGGTGCGGCGCGCGGCTGGATGACGCGATGAATTACATCCCTGCGCGTCTCACCTGGCTGTTGATCGCATTTGCTTCGGTGTTTGTACCGGGTTGCTCGGCTGCGAAAGCGGCACAGTTCGGTTTGTCGCAGCACGGGCTATTGCCCAGCCCCAATTCCGGGTGGAGCGAGGCCGCGACAGCCGGTGGCATTCAACGCCGCCTTGTGGGGCCGATTTGGATGGCGGAGCATCTTGTCACCGATATTTGGCTGGGCGATCCGCGAGATCCACCGGCTTCCACGCATGGCGATGTGCAACGCGCGATAAGGCTTGTTGCCGCAACAGGAATTTTTGCCGCATTTCTGGCGTGTACGATTTTGCTCATATTTCACACAGCTTGACGGGGCCGAAAATACCCGCCTTAGATGCCCCCGTTCACGGTTCTTCGGATCAGACCACCCGGAGTGAAAAGGGAATTCGGTAAGGAAGCGTTTTTTCCGAAGCCGAAGCTGCCCCCGCAACTGTAAGCGGCGAGCTTTCGTGCCTATGCCACTGGCGATATGCCGGGAAGGCGCAACGAAAGCAGCGACCCGCGAGCCAGGAGACCTGCCGCGAACAGAGTTGAATGTCGTCGGGCGGGGTGTCCTGGTGGTTGCTGTTTTTCCGGTGATGGCCTCGCCATCGCATATCTTTCGGAAATTGCGCCGCTGATCCTTGGCCCAGAAAGGGAAGAGGAGATCATCGCGGCCGCTTAACACGCCAAGCTGCAAATCTACGTCGCACGGTGCCCGTGAAAGCGGGTTGAACGGGAACGCAGTGCGGGCTCATTGCCCAACTCTGCGGCTGTTCCTGCAACTGTAAGAGAGTGTGATGCGCATGCGCTCGGCAACGAGCCAACCACTGGAGAGATCCGGGAAGGCGCGCCGCACAAAACTCTCGAGCCAGGATACCGGCCATGCGACGCGCCCGAGCTGAGAAACAGGGAATTTCTAAGCGCGGAAGACTCCGTAGGGCGAATTCGAGAGCCGAAGGCTGAACCGAGAAGAGTGAAACGCATCGGCATGCGGGGCGCTCTGCGTCGGGCTGTGGATGCAGCAAGCCATCGTGATTTCAACGCCGATGGAGAATGTTATGCGCAATTCTGTTTCGTATTCTGTTTTGGCCTTCTGCTTTCTCGTAGCCCCTTCTGCTTACGCAGAAACCTCCGGCAGCGACGCAATCCCTGAAAACGTGATCGTTTCCGCGACGCGTATCGCCACGCCGGTGCAGCAGGTCGCCAGTAGCGTTACCGTCATCACCGCCGACGATATCGCCGCCTCGCAAGAGCGCATGCTCCCCGATGTGCTGAAAACCGTGCCGGGGCTGAACCTCGTGCAGACAGGCGGCCCAGGCGGCGGCACATCCGTGTTCATGCGCGGCACGAATGCCAATCACACCAAGGTGTACGTGGATGGCATCGAGGTGAGCGATCCCAGCATCGCCAATGGCGCGTTCGATTTCAGTCAGTTGCAGACCAACGACATCGAACGCGTGGAAGTTCTGCGCGGGCCGCAAAGCGGGCTGTATGGTTCCGATGCCATCGGTGGCGTGATCAACATCATCACCAAGTCGGGCAACGGCCCCACCGCGTTCTCGGCAGGTTTGGAAGGCGGATCGTTCGCCACGTTCAATCAGATGGGCGGCATCAGCGGTTCCAGCGGCAATTTCCACTACGCGGCGAATCTCGATCATTTCCATTCGGGTTCGACGCCGGTGACGCCATCAAACGCGCTGGCGCCGGGTGAGAAGCGCATCGACGATTACGATGACAATCTTTCGGCCTCAACGAAGCTGGGATTGGATATTTCAAACGCGTTCGATCTGGGGCTCGCCGCCCGATACGAGGATACGCATTATCACTATACGGGCGATGATTTCAGCACGTTCCCGTCAGTTCCGGCGGCTGTGCAGAGCAAGCAAAACGAAACGGGCTACGCGCTGCGCGGCACGGCGCATTTCCTCACCTTTGCTGACTCGGTCGATACCACGCTCGGCATCGCCTACAACGACAGCGAGCGGCATTACATCGATCCGCTGAATGGAAATTCGTCTTATGGTGGAAATCGCACCAAGAGCGACTGGCAATCGAACGTCGCGCTCGGCACGGGTGAAACCCTGGTGGTTGGTGCCGAAGCGCAAAGCGAAGGCATCGATAAGCCGATTTCCGCCAGCCGCACAAGCGAAGGCGTGTTCGGCGAATTGCAGTCGGCGTTCAACGACAGCTTTTTCAACTCGCTGGCGCTGCGTTATGACGATGATGGGAAATACGGCGGCAAGGCGACGTATCGCGTTGCACCGGCCTATGTCATCGCTGACACCGGCACAAAGCTGAAAGCAAGTTACGGCACCGGATTCAAATCGCCGACATTGGATGAGCTGTTCCACAGCTATCCGTCGTTTGGCTTCTTTGCCAATCCGAATCTCAAGCCGGAAACCAGTTCGGGTTACGACGCAGGAATCGAGCAAGCGTTGGGTTCGCGTGCGTCTTCTGGGCTCACCTATTTTAACGAGCGCATTAGCAATCTGATCGCCGCGACCTTCACCACCTCGGTGAATGTTGGCAAGGCGCAGACGGACGGTGTGGAAGCATTTCTCTCCTACAACCCGTCCGATTCGTGGAAGCTGCGGGCCGATTACACCTTCACCGACGCGAATGATCAGACGACGCATAGCGAATTGCTGCGGCGGCCCAAAAACAAGGCGAGCTTGGACGCACGCTGGCAGGCGACGGACAAATTGTTCTTCGACGCCACGCTGCTTTATGTCGGACGCTGGAAGGATTTCACCCGCTCGGGCTCGGCGGAACTTTTCGCATCGAGCTACACCACACTCGATGTGGCGGCCGAATATGCGGTGGACCAGGATTGGACGGTGTTCGGCCGGATCACGAACGTTGGCGATGACGATTATCAGACGCCTTTGGGCTTCCTGCAGCCGGCCCGCGCCTTCTATGCTGGCCTGCGCGGAAAGTTCTAAGGCTTAACGCTATGCTCCGGAGAACAATCGCCAAGCCGCTTTGCGTCGCGTTAGCCGCGACGCTGGCGCCTGGCATGTTCTCCGGTGCAAGCGCGGCGACCGCGCCGCGCCATGTGATGTCGCTGTTTCTGTGTTCCGATCAGCTGGTGCTCGATCTGCTGCCGCGCGAGCGCATCGCGTCGGTCAGTTATTTCGCGGTGTCGCCGGCCTATTCCTATCGCGCCGAAGAAGCTGCCCATGTGCCGGTGAACTACGCGACGGCGGAAGAGGTGCTGCAGCAGCAGCCCGATCTGGTGATCGCGGGGCAATATACGAATGCCGCCACGCGGGCGATCATCAAGAAAACGCACATTCCGTTGTTGGAATTGCCGCCTGCCAATTCATTCGAAGACATCCGCGCTGTCACGTTGCAAGTTGGCCGCGCCTTAGGGGCCGAGGTGAAGGCGGAAAGTTTGATCGCGCGTATGGATGCAACCCTTGCCGAACTCGCAGCGACCGCGCCGAAGCGCCCCATCACCATCGCGGCATGGGAGGGCAGCGGCGAGGTGCCGTCCAAGGGTTCCCTGTTCGACGCCATCGTGACGGCGGCGGGGGCCACCAATATCGCCGCGCAGGCCGGCGACCGTTCAGGCAGTTTCGATATCGAGCGGTTGCTGGTCGCACGCCCCGATATTCTGGCGTTTGGGGATTCGCTGGTAGCGATGCCCGCGCGCGCCAATGATCGGATTGTGCATCCGGTGGTGCAGGCTGCCTACCGCAATAGGGAAATCGCCTACCCCGAACTTCTCTATGCGTGTGGCTTACCGGAATCGGCGGATGCCGCGAAGGCTTTACGCGACCAGATGCTGGACATCACAAACGCCAATCCTCGGGCGCAGCCATGAGCCGGTACGCCATCGGGATGTGCGCGGTTGTCGTCCTGCTTGTGGCGCTCACGCTCGCATCGCTGTTCAGCGGCGCGGTGTGGCTATCACCGAGCGATGTGTTTTTGCACAACGACACGGGGCAGATCGCGCGCGCCATTTTCTTCGATCTGCGTCTGCCGCGCACGGTTCTGGGCATAGCCATCGGCGGGGCGCTGGGCTTGTCAGGCGCGGTGCTGCAAGGCCTGACGCGCAACCCGCTGGCCGATCCCGGCTTGCTCGGCGTGTCAGGTGGTGCAGCGCTGGGTGCTGTGATCGCGATCTATTGCGGACTTTCCGCATCGACGGGACTTATCGTACCCATTTGCGGGTTGGTTGGCGCAGGCGTGGCGATTGCCATCACCTTTGCACTCGGGCGCGGCGGCGGCACGCTGTCGCTGATCCTCGCAGGTGCTGCCGTCTCGGGCCTCATGGGCGCGCTGATCTCGCTCACGCTCAACCTCGCGCCCAATCCTTATGCCGCTTATGAAGTGATGACGTGGTTGTTGGGCTCACTGGCGGACCGCAGTTGGGATCATGTTCTGATTGTCGCGCCGTTTATTCTCATAGGGGGCGTATTGCTGGCGCTCACCGGACGCGCGCTCGATGCTTTGTCGTTGGGCGAAGCACAAGCCGAAAGTCTTGGCATTTCGCTCGAACGTCTAAGGATGTTCGCGCTGATCGGCAGTGCGCTGGCCGTCGGTGCGGCCACATCGGTGGCGGGCGTCATCGGCTTTGTTGGCCTGGTTGCGCCGCATTTGGCGCGGCCCTTTGTGGGCTATCTGCCAAGCCGGGTGCTGCTGCCCGCCACGTTGTGTGGCGCGATTCTCCTGCTGGGTGCGGATATCGCGACGCGCTTCATCCGCGTGGGGCCTGAGATCAAACTCGGTGTTTTCACCAGCCTTGTTGGCACGCCGTTCTTCTTCTGGCTGGTCGTGCGCTTGCGCAAGGTGTCGCCATGATAGTGCTGACGGCCTCAAAGATCGTCGTGCGTCGCGGTGGGCGGGCCATTCTTAATGATGTGAATTTGCAGGCGCAGAACGGTGAGTTCGTCGCTGTCATCGGTGCTAACGGGGCAGGAAAATCGACCTTGCTGTCGGTGCTTGCCGGATTGACCGCTACCGATAGCGGGGCAGTTACGCTCGATAACCAGTCGCTTTCGGGGATGACGCGTGCGGCTCTCGCCAAGCGACGCTCTTACCTGCCGCAAAACCCGCGTTGCGAATGGCCTATTCCCGTAGAGCGCCTTGTGGCGTTGGGGCTGATTCCGGTGTTGCCGGCTTTCGGAGCGTTGCCGCCACCGATGCAGGATCGCGTCGATATGTTGCTGCGCGATTGCGATCTGCTCGAACATCGCGACCAACCGGCCACGACATTGTCGGGTGGCGAACTGGCGCGGGCCATGCTCGCGCGCGCATTGGTGGCTGATCCCGATATTCTGATTGTCGATGAGCCGGTGGCAGGTCTTGACCCGCGCCATGCGCTGGATGCGATGCAGCGTCTTTCCACGCTCGCCCGCAACGGCAAATTGGTGATTGCGTCGCTGCACGATCTCACAGCGGTCTCGCGCTTTGCCACGCGCATCGTCGCGCTTCACAATGGCCGTGTGGTGGCTGACGGCCCGCCCGCACAGGCGCTGACCGCGGAATTGCTGCGTGAGATTTTCTCGGTGGACGCGCGTATCGCGGATACGCCGGGTGGAATGTTTGTCGATTATCTTGGATCTGCCGATCAAACAGGAGGCCTGACATGAGGCTCGATCGCATCTACACGCGCGGCGGCGATGCCGGGCAAACCTCGTTGGGCGACGGCGACCGCATTGCCAAACACCATGTTCGTGTGCGCGCCATCGGCGACGTGGATGAAACAAACTCCGTAATAGGCGTCGCGCTCCTGCACATCCAGGAGGAGCCGCTTCGGGTATTTTTGACACGCATTCAGAATGATCTGTTTGATCTCGGCGCGGATCTCTGCCGCCCTGAGAAAGAGGGCGCTGGCGAGGCGCGGCTACGCATCACTGCCAAGCAAGTGGCGGATTTGGAAGAGCGGATCGATCATTACAACGAAACGCTCGCGCCGCTTACAAGCTTTATCCTGCCTGGCGGCAGCGCGGCCGCTTCGTATATTCACCTTGCGCGTGCCGTAGCGCGGCGGGCAGAGCGTAGCATGACGGAGCTGGCGGCCTCGGCGCCCGTGAATTCGGAAGCTTGCAAATACATCAATCGCTTATCGGATTTGTTCTTCGTGCTCGCGCGTCACTTGAATATGCGTGGAGCAACGGATGTGCTGTGGCATCCTGGCCAGAACCGATAATACCAGCAATTCCTACCCATCTGTCATGCAGAGCCCGCGCGTAAGCGTGCGCGCCATGCTAAAGATGCACGTTCAAAAGAAATAACAGGGGAAACATATGTTCAGGAAAACGCTTTTTCTTGCCGGATGTGCTGCGTGTTTGGCGCTTCCCGTGGCTGCCCAAAACGCGGGTATGGCCAATGCGAACGCCGTGCGCCTCAACGGCACCGTGGACAGCATCAACGGCGACACGCTTGTCGTGAAAACCGATGACGGCAAAAGCGAAACGCTGAAGTTGGATGCCAAAGCCATGTTCATGCAGAACAAGAAGGCCAGCGTCAAAGACATCAAGAACAACGATTTCGTGGCATCTGCGGCGGTGAAGGGCGCTGACGGCAAGCTGCACTCCACCGAGCTGCGCATCTTCCCGGAATCGATGCGCGGCGTCGGCGAAGGCCAACGACCGATGAACGATCCCAAGAACCAGACCATGACCAACGCCACCGTCACCGGCGTGGCGATGGTGGGCGACTCGGGCAGCGTGAAGGTGAAGCTGCCGAATTCGGAATCGGAATTGGTGGTCGATCCGGGCGTGCCGGTTACCGCCATCGTTGCTGCCGATAAAGGTCAGGTGAAGGCGGGTGCCAAGGTGCAGGTGATGGGCCCCAAAGGCGCTGACGGCAGCGAAACCGCTACGCGCGTGACGCTGGATTGATTTTGCCCGTTTGATTCTGCCGGTTTGATTTTGAATGCGAATAAGAAAGCGGCGGCCAGTGAAGGCCGCCGCTTTTGTGTGTCAGGTGGGCCTTAGGCCAGCTTCGCGTCGAGCGTGATTTCCGCGTTCAACACCTTCGATACCGGGCAGTTCTTCTCAGCGCCTTCGGCATATTTCAGGAATGTCGCTTCATCGATATTCGGAATCGTCGCGCGCAAGGTGAGGGCCGATTTGGTGATCTTGAAGCCGCCTTCCTTCTGCGGCTCGATGGTGACCGCGGCTTCCGTGGCAAGCTCGGTCGGCGTGATGCCATCGCGTTGCAAGCCGAACGCCAACGCCATTGTGAAGCAGCCGGCATGCGCCGCCGCGATCAGTTCTTCCGGGTTGGTGCCGGGCTCATCCCCGAAGCGCTTGTTGGCGGAGTAGGGCGTCTTCGTCAGCACGCCGGAATCGGTCGTTAAATTGCCGCTGCCCTCTTTGCCGGTGCCCTGCCAAACGGCTTTGCCTTTGCGGATCATCGAAATCTCCTCTGTGCCTAACGGTGTGATTTTTAATGGCCCCCACTCTATCGCGCCATTTGCAGCAATCCAGCCGGTTCCGTGAGTTCCTGCGGGAACGAATGGTGGATGGCCAAATGGTGGATGGCCAGTTGGTGGATGGGGTGAGATTCGAACTCACGGTGGGCTATTAACCCACGCCGGTTTTCAAGACCGGTGCCTTAAACCGCTCGGCCA
>CAIYRG010000271.1 GCA_903928515.1 uncultured Alphaproteobacteria bacterium
AGGACGGTCGCGTCTGGCTGCACAAGTGGTGCCCGCAGCACGGGCAAACACTGCTCCAGGGGCGCGTCAACAAGCAAGGGGGACAGCGCCTCAAGCACGGCGAGGCAAGCGCCAAGCAGCGCCCCCCACCCGCCCCCACAAAATGTTGCGTCCCAAAGCCGCAGCACTGAGGGGGCATCAAGCGCTGAAAACCCTGCAAACAGAAAAGCCGCCCGCACGCTGGCTGGCGTTGGTTGCCTGTGACACGCCATTTTTTCCAACCGATCCTGTTGCGCGGTTGCAGGGCGAGGCTGTCCGCGCTGACGCGCAGATCGCGATCCCGGAAAGCGGCTCGCGCTTGCATCCGGTGTTTGCTTTGGTACGCACCGATGCCGATACATCTCGCGCGAGCCTGCAAAACCTTGGACCACGCAAAACGGAAAGCTGGCTCGCACGGCACGCCCATGTGCGCGTGCCGTTTTCATCGGACCCCATCGATCCGTTTTTCAACCTCAATACGCCCGAGGATCTGGCGGCAGCCGAAGCCTTTCTCCGCAAAGCAGAGAAAGGCTAAGGTGGCGGCATGAGCATGAACGCCAACGACAATGCCTCCGAAGCGCCGGTCACCGCGTCGCTGTCCGCGTTGCGCTTGCCGCTGTCATCGCCTCAGGCGAGTAGCGCGGAAATCGCACGGGTCGCTGCCAGCGAAACACCGCTGGCAGTCGAGATCGATGGCAGCCCTTATGCGGTGATGATGGTGACGCCTTCCGACCTCGAAGATTTCGCGGTCGGCTTCGCGTTGGCCGAGCGGCTGATCGAATCGCCCTCCGACATCGCGCGTATCGATGTGCGAGATGCGCAAATCCGGCAGGGCCGTGCGGCTGTCGCTGTTGACGTGCGATTGGAAGAGGGTGTCGCAAACCGTGCGGGCGAACGCGGCCGTTCGCTGCCCGGCCAATCAGGCTGTGGCCTGTGCGGGATCATGATGCTGGAAGACGCGCTCCCCGATCTCGATCATTTCGAATCCTGCCCGCGCTTCACGCGCGAAGCCATCGCCAAAGCGCTCGCGCAAATCGGCCCGCGCCAGGCATTGAACGAAGCCACCGCCGCCGTGCATGCTGCCGCGTTCTGTGCCGCCGATGGCAGCATCATCGCGTTGCGCGAAGATGTCGGTCGGCACAACGCCTTCGACAAAGTGGTCGGCCATCTGGCGCGCGAGGAGATCGAACCCTCGAATGGCTTCGCGCTGCTCACCAGCCGTTGCTCTTACGAATTGGCGCAGAAGGCCGTGCTGGCGCGCATCCCCATGTTGGTGACGATCTCCGCGCCCACGGAGCTTGCTGTCTCCATCGCCAAGGAAACGAATTTGACACTGGTGGCCTTGGCGCGCCCAGACGCCGCGCTCGTGTTCAACGATCCGTTCGGGATTTTCTAAAATCCTTACCGGTTACCTAAAAATGGCCCGCAAAACGCCTGCGGGCCTTTTTCGTTGCATGGTTCCGATGGAACAAACTTGGGAACGCGCACGGGGGCAGGACGTTTTCTGACTGAAGGTTTTAGTGGAGAGCAGCCATGCTCAGTTGGGCCATGACGTTTCTGATTATCGCGCTGGTCGCCGCGCTCTTTGGATTCGGCGGCATTGCCGCCGCGTCTGCCGGCATCGCGCAAATTCTGTTTGTCGTATTCCTGGCGTTGTTCGCGGTCAGCCTACTGGTCGCGCTGGTTCAACGGCGTCCCCCGCCGCCGGTTGCATAACCCTTCGCCAGGATTTTTTAGCGCAAAGGCCGGTTGAAAAACCGGCCTTTGTTTTTGTGTTCGCGTTACGATTTGATGGCGCGGGGCGCATCCACATCGTTGGCCGGTATTTGCACGACTTCCGGATCGGCGAACGACAGCGATACAACCGTACCGCTTCCCACCCGTGATTGGGTTTTCATCTCGCCGCCGATCTGCTGCGCGAAGGCTTGCACCAAGCGTGAGCCACTGCCGCGGCTTTCGTTGTGCGGGGCTTCCTCGGGCAAGCCGATGCCATCGTCTTCCACCGCCAGCACGATCTTGCCGTTCTCGGTGGGGCGCAAAGACAACATCACGCGCCCGCCGCCGCCATTGGGGTAGGCGTGCTTGAACACGTTGGTGAGGGCTTCCACCACAAAAAGCGCCAACGGCACGGCCGCGTCGGCGGAGATTTGGCGCTCCACCACGTCGAAGGCAATGCGCACATTGCGCCGTTCGCTGCCGAAGCCCTCCGCGATCTGCGCTGCCAGATCGTGGATCAAGCCTTTCAAGGCAAGGGTGCGCTGTTCTTCGATCTCATGCAGAATCCGGTGCACCAGCGCCAGCGCGTTCACGCGCGCCTGCGCCTGCGCCAATGCGGCTTTCGCCGCCGAATCGTCGAGCTGTTTGGCTTGCAGAGACAGCAGGCTCATCACGATCTGCAGATTGTTCTTCACGCGGTGGTGGATTTCCTTGATCAGCATCGATTTCTGCTGCACCGCCTCGCGCAATTTCTTGTCGCGGTCCTGCACCGCCGCCGCCATCGTCGAAAAAGATTGCGCGAGATCGCGAAATTCTTGCGGCGCTTCGTGCATCGCGTTGGGGCGCAAGGAATAATGGCCGCGCTCGTAGGCGGCGGTCACGCGGCGCAGATAAACGATCCAGCGTGTGACTTGCCTGTCGGTCGCAATCCAGATCGCGAGCGAGGCCAAGCCCAGCATGAAAATCGGGAGCAGAAGATCGGTCGATACGCG
>CAIYRG010000272.1 GCA_903928515.1 uncultured Alphaproteobacteria bacterium
GTGTCGTAAACACTGCCGCCGAATTTGCCGCCGGCATGCAGCGTCGTCATGATGACTTCGAGCGCCGACTTGTTCTTGAATTTGGGATGAGGATCGACCGGGATGCCGCGGCCATTGTCCACGACGGTCAGAACATCGTCCTCGCCCAGCGACATTTCGATGCGCGAGGCATGGCCCGCCACCGCCTCGTCCATGGCGTTGTCGAGAATGTCCGCCGCCAGATGATGCAAAGCGCGATCATCCGTGCCGCCGATATACATGCCCGGACGGCGGCGGACGGGCTCCAGCCCTTCCAGAACTTCGATGTCCTTGGCCGAGTAGCCCTTGCTGTCTGAATCCTTCTCGGGCGTAGCAGCCCGCGCTTTGGGCGCAGGCGCGGCCTTTGCCACGTCCTTGGAACCTTTTTTCCCGCCGCCCGCATCCTTCGACGAGGTTTTTTCCGGGGGATCACCGAACAGATCACGAATCGTAGCCATCCCCCGTACATGCCCCATCATTTTGCCAAAGAAAACCGCCAGTTTATGTGCGGGTATTTACCCTTTGTTACGAGCCATTACCGCAGAATAAACCCGTCCGGGGCGAGTCGCCTTGGGTTGGGTTCGGGGTGGTTGTGTTGGGCGACGGTATCGACAGCGAGCAAAGCACGCTGATTGCGAATGAGGCCATGCGTTGGATGGCCGAGCGCCGTCTCGCGCCCACGCCGGACAATTACGGGCTGATCTACGCCTATAAAGCCGGGACGGACCCGGAACTTACCCGCGCCATCGACATCCTCGTGGCCTCTCACACCGCCTTCGATTCCAAGGCCCTGGCCGCTTTGCGCGCCCACCGCAACCGCTCGGAAACCGACGAGCAGGTGATGGCCGAAGTTGGCGAGCGCGTCGAAGCCGAATTGAAAAACCTGTTGAAAGCGTTGGACACCGCCGGCCGCGACAATTCGGCTTACGGTCAGGTGTTGAGCCAGGCTTCGGGCACATTGGGCTCAGGCAATATGGGCGGCGCTGAAATCAGCAAAGTCGTCGACAAGATGTTGGACGCCACCAAGCACATGGAAGCGCGCTCCAAGATGCTGGAGGACCGGCTGCAAACCTCTTCGCGCGAGATCAGCGATCTGCGCGAGCGCCTGGAAACGGTGCGCCAGGAAAGCCTGACCGACCAATTGACCGGCATCGCCAACCGCAAGGCGTTCGACAACGAAGTCGAGCAGAGCGTCCTGCAGGCACAAAGCTCGGGCCGCCCGCTGTGCCTGATGATGTGCGACATCGATCACTTCAAGAAATTCAATGACAACTGGGGCCATCAGACGGGCGACCAGGTTTTGCGTCTTGTCGCCAACTGTCTGGCCGAGAACGTCAAAGGCCGCGACACCGCCGCGCGCTACGGCGGCGAGGAATTTGCGGTGATCCTGCCCGACACCGCGCTGGATTCAGGCGTGATACTGGCGGATCGCATTCGCAGCAACATCGAATCCAAGAAACTCATCAAGAAATCCACCGGCGACATCCTCGGCACGATCACCGTGTCGATCGGCATGGCCCGCTGGATGCCCGGCGAATCCATCTCGGAATTCGTGCGCCGCGCCGATGCCTGCCTCTATGCCGCCAAGCGCGGGGGCCGCAACCGCGTGATCAGCGAAGCCGCCCCGATGGATCCCACCGCAGCGGCCTAGTTTACATCTAGGTTTCCCGGCGCATTTGCACCGATCCCACGGAATTTCTATATAGCCCTCGCGAAAGCAGAGGGGCCATGGCAGCGACTGCGCACACCAAGATCTTCGGCGTCGGTTTCCAGAAAACCGGAACCTCGTCGCTGAACGAAGCGTTGGCCGTGCTCGGCTATCGCGCTTGCGGCGGCTTGCGCCTGAACCACCCCAAAGGCGTCTACATCGAACCGCCCTTCACCAACGAAAAGGTGATGGAAGTGGCGCGCCCGCGCGTGGCCGAGGGCGATGCGCACAACGACAATCCCTGGCCGCTTCTGTATCGCGAGCTGGACGCCGAATATCCCGGATCGAAATTCATCCTCACCGTGCGCGACATCGATGATTGGACCGACAGCGTGGTGCGCCATTTCGGCGATCGCCAAAGCGATCTGATGCAGTGGATTTATGGCGTTCCGAAAGCACTCGGAAATGAAAACCGCTTCCGCGAAACCTACACGGCGCACAATTCTGCGGTGCGGGCCTACTTCGCCAACCGCCCGAACGATCTTTTGGAAATGGATATCGAAAAGGGCGAAGGCTGGGAGACGCTTTGCCGCTTCCTCGGCAATCCCATTCCCGCGTCGGCGTTCCCGCATTCCAACCGCGCGGAAGATCGTGAGCGCAAACAGCGCAGCCCCATCCGCAGGTTGAAGAATGCATTGAAGGGCGTATTCACCAGCATATGAGTACTTTCACCCAAACAGGCGGAGGACAACTGGGCTGGGTCCATGCAAGCTGGCCGCTCGTGAAACTTTCCGTCTCTCCAGACGTGTTTCGCTTAAGTGGTTTGATCGTCGGAACATATGAATTCCAACCGGAAGACATAATCGCGATCGAGCCTTGCGGTTTCATCCCAATTATCGGTCACGGAATACGCATCGTTCATTCTCGTGCAGACAGCCCATCGAAAATAATCTTTTGGTGCTTGGGCAATCCTGAGAAACTCGTCCACCGAATTCAAGACACCGGATTTCCAATTTCTGGGACCCCATCTCCCATAAGCACGCCAGCCAGAGGGTTTCCTCTCAATTGGAGAGCAGTCGTTCTCTTAGTCGTCCTGTGGAACGTTCTTTTGCTTACAGACTGGTTCGTTATCGGCACCCTCGGACGCCCCGGCCCCTTAACTTTGGTGGCACTGCTTCTTGTTTTCGTGGTGAGTCACGGGACGAAATCGCCCGGAAAAATTCAGGCATTCGTCCTGGCGAAAGACCACTCTATTGGCGAAGTTCGGCCACTATTCTCTTTGCTGGAGCTTATTTCCGGCATCATGTTCGTCACCTTCGCACTAGTAGAGCTAACGACAACTTTCTAAACACGGAAGCTGCCAAAGTTCGCGCGCAACCAGCGCAGCCCCATCCGCCGCTTGAAGAACGCCCTCAAAACCGCATTCGGGAATTAAGTTCTCGAACAAACACCGCTGTCATGGCCCGCAAAAGCGGGCCACCCAAACGACGCTACCGAAATTTCAAAGAAGTGCTCTATGTCCAATTGGGCGGCCCGCTTTTGCGGGCCGTGACATCGAGGACAGGAAACTAAACCTCAGTCGATGGCGTGATCGCCACGGACTCGCCGCAGCCGCAAGCATCGGTCTGGTTCGGATTGTTGAACACGAACCGCGACGCCATCTTCTCGCGCGTGAAATCCATCTCGGTGCCGATCAGAAACA
>CAIYRG010000273.1 GCA_903928515.1 uncultured Alphaproteobacteria bacterium
CCATAACGAAGGTCAGCGTGCCAATCAGGATCAGAGTCGGCATCAAGAGCGGAACCCATATCTTGAAGAATGCCCTGAACCAACCGGCGCCGCATGCGCGCGCGGCCTCTTCCATCTCTGGCCCGATCTGGACCAGCACGCCCTTAAGCAGATTGATGCCGGTAACCTTGCCCTGCATAACGACGACGATGATCATTGCCCATATCGTGCCATAGAGCGCTGTCAACCCCGGCGTGCCGATAAACAGCATGAGAAGGCCGAGGCCCGACAGCATGCCCGGCACCGCGGCAGCACTCCAGATCATCGAATCGAGCAATGCCCTGCCCGGCCAACGAGTACGGACCAAGATATAGGCCAATATCGCAAACAGGATCGGCCCGACCAACGCTGCTGTGGTCGCCAACGTTAAGGTTGTCTTCAACGCGTCCAGGAACAAACTATCGGAGAAAACAAATCTCCAGTTGTCGAGCGTGAACACCGGCGTGATCTGGAAATACCCGGCGCGCGTCATGAAACTTCCCAGCACCAGCGTGCCAAGCTGAACCCCGGTGGATATGAAATGGAGTCCGGCAATACCCCCAAACACAAGCCACTTCCATTTGCCGAGGTCTATCAAGCCAGCTTTAAAGCTGCTGGTAATAGTGGGATAGCGCCGCCGCGACATGATCCAGCGCTGGAATGGGATGATGACTGCGATGATGATCAGCGTCAGACTTGCCAGCACGGCTGCGTCGCTGAAATGCGGTGGATCCATGTTGCGGACAAGATCGTAAATCAGTGTCGAATAGACGTAAAAGCCCCACGGAGTTCCCAGCAGCAATTCGGTCTCGAACGACTGGAAGATTTTGGCAAGCTGCAGCGCAAACACCATGGTAATCGGCACCACCATCAACGGCAGGGTGATGCGCAGCATGGTCCTGATGCTCGATGAGCCACCGACCCGTGCCGCTTCCTCCAGCGTCGCGTCCATATTGCGGAACGCCGGCGTCAACAGCATCACCTTTATAGCGATGCTGTTGCCCATCAGGTTGACCCAGATGATTCCCCACAGACTGAAAATGTTGAACGGTCCGTCGTTGAGGTCGGTGAAGACCCCGCGCAACAACACATTGAGGATACCGATATTAGGATCGGCGAGCAGGATCCAGGCGATCACACCGCCCGGGACCATGTGCGCGACCCAGAACATGAATTCCAGGGTGCGGCTGAACGGTATCTTGGTCCGCGCCAGCGTCCACGAGATCAGGATCGAGATCGGGAGACTGATCGATGTTGTCAGCCCCCAGACCAGGAAGGTATTGCCAATCGCCTTCAGAATACGCGGGTCGTGGAAAGCCCGGATCCAGCTATCGAAGCCCCATTGAGTCGAGCCGACGAAGATGTCTGGCTGGACCATGAAACTCGTCATCAGGATCAGGAAGACCGGATAGACGAGAAACAGCCCAAGCGTAACCAGGATCGCCGTCATGACAAACGCCGGCACACCGGCACGCATCTTCGGCCAGCGTATAGTCATTGGAAGAATACCGATCCTCGTCGCCATTAATGTGATGCTCCCGGCGACGCTAGCTGTGCGATTCCTTGTACCAGTCCTGAAGCTGCTTCATGAGATCGTCACGCTTGTTCAGGTACTCGGGCAACATGTCGATCGCTTCATAGGTGACGCCGTCTTTCGGCACCGTGGTCGGATCGACCTTCTCTTTCGGAATGTCCTTGCGCAGCGAATTGTGCGGATCAGGCGGATTATTGAGATTGTTGTAGATGAACATCTGCCCGTCTTTCGACAGCAGCCAATTTGCAAACAATTTGGCAGCGTTGGGGTGCGGCGCCTTGTCGTAGACCTCAACGATCTGCGATGTCGAACCACCGGTGACGACGCCATCGACGCCTTCGAATTCGAGGGCAACACGTTTGATCGGTAGCCCCTGGCGCTGCATCTTGTCGAGCGGTTGCTGGATAGCGAACAGCGTGAAGGCATATTTTCCGCCCGCAAGGCCATCCTCAATCAGTCGTGAATCGGAGACGAAGTCGACGTTGCCGCCCTGGATCAGTTGCTTCATCCAGTCCATGCCGAAGCCTTTGAGCTGGCCGTAGCGGAAGTAGCTGTTGCCGGCCTGGCCTTCCATCGGCGACAGGGCAACGATCTTCTTCTTCCACTTCGGGTCAAATAAATCCTGCGGCGTCTTGAGTGCCGCGAAGTCGGCATCCTTCATCAACTTGGTATTGGCGTGAATGGTGAAGGCCGTCGTGAAATCTGCGGAATGGACGAAGGCATACTTCTGATCGCTGTCGGCATACCAGTGACGGTCGCCATACCATTGCTTCGGGTCTTTCACCTCCGGCAAGACAAGGATCGGCTCCATCGGTGCCATCGCGCCAGCCGGCAGCAAGCGACGGTTGAGCGTGTTGGCTCCGACATGACCGACGTCGACCGCATAGATGCCGCCCTTGCGCTCTGCCAGCATGCGCGTCGCCTGCTCTGAGCCGCCGCCATAGGAGATCACCGTCTCGACGCCAAACTTGCGCGAGAACTCGTCATAGACCGCAGTGAAAGTGCGATTGCCCGAGGCTGAGATCGAGATTTTCCCCTCGGCCTGCGCGGCAACGATCATGTCCTGCCAGATCTTCTGGATCGCAGGATCGTCGCTCATCTTCGGTACGTCGGCGGCACGTGCCGGGAACGTCCTCGTCAATCCAGCGACCAGCGGTGCTGCTGCCAGCCAGCGAACAAAAGTGCGTCGGTCCACCCCGCCGCCGACACGGTTCTTGGAATTGGCCATCTGTGCGTCCCTGTTCTTGTACGATGTGGCCTTTCTGATTGAGGCCTTCTTCGTTTACTTAACGACACCGGGCCCTTTAAGGGTTTTGATCCCGGCGCTGCTTAAAGCGGCGTAACTGTCTGTTCAGACAGTCAGCACCTTCATCTCGGTGACTTCGGCAACGTTGATGCCGAGATCGGACCAGCCCTTGCCACCGTCCTTGCTGGCAAACACCTTGCCGTAGCGAGTGGCGACATAGACGTTGTCGGGCGAAGTCTCATCGAAGGCAATCGCCATCGGATAGTCCTGGCTCATCTCCTTGAAGCCGGTATCGAGCTTTTGCCA
>CAIYRG010000274.1 GCA_903928515.1 uncultured Alphaproteobacteria bacterium
CGCCGACAGATCAAAGGCGGAAATCTCGCTGGCCGATAGAAAACCGTCATCTGCCGGATCGCCGCTGGGCACCGGCTTCGGCGTCAGCACCAGACCCGGTTCGGCGAGCGCATCGGCATCGCTGCCCAGAAGGCCGTGGGTGGCGAACTCCACAATGCGGAAGCGCTCCAATCCGGTCTGGCGCACTTGCGCCTCGCTCGCATGCTCGCGCGTCAGCAATTGCGCACCGGGAATGATCCTCGCGATGGATTTCAATTCCGCGCCCGTGTCGGGAAGTTCTTCCAGGCCGATAGGTGCTGCCCCCGGCGCACCGATTTCACGCCCCCTCAAAACCGGATCGCCAATGCCGAGAAAGGGCTGGTCGGAGGCCACAGGCGCAGCGGCAAAGAGATGTTTCGCGGCGACGAATTCTTCCGCCGATGTCACGTAGGCGAAGACGTATTTTTTCACCAAGAAATCCGCGGTGGCGAGATCATAGCCCTGCCCCGCTGCCGGTGGCGTCTTGGCGAGCAATGCGCCTAAGGGAATGTCCGCCATGAACGGTGCTGCGCTAAAAGTGATCGCCGAGACATCCCCCAAACACGCGTTTAAACCGCCGAGTGCGAGCGTGTTCAAGGCCACGGCCGCAGCGGCCGGATATTGCGAGTCCAATTCCTCCGATGGTGGGTTTTCCAGCGGGAGCGCGGCGCGCAGCAGCTTCACCTGGATATTCGTCTCCGGCGCAACCGGTGTGGCAACGAACGCAAAACGCCCCGGCGCGATGCACAATTTGAGCAGGTTGTTTTCCCACACCGTTTCGGAAACGAACGCCTCGTTCGGCCCAAGCACGGAAGCAATCGCATCCGCACCCGGCAGACTTTGCAACGGCAGCGCGGCATTCGCGGTCGTGTCGGGCGGCAGCAACACGGGCCCTGCCGCTGCGGGCGAGGCGCGCGTGGTCAGTCCATCCAGCTCGGCATCGGTGCGGTCCTGCCCCTGCAGCAGCGCATGGTGGATGGATTTTCGCTCTGCCGCGGAAGCCCCTGCTGCGACGCGAAAAAGATCGTCACCCCGGCGCGTCCGAACGCTGCGTTGCAGGAAATCGATGCCGCGCACAACGACGCGTTGCTCGGCCGGATTCAAATTCGGCGTGTTGGCCAAAGCGCCAAGCGCGTTGCCGACGATCACGCGGTCGATGGCGTTGGCGAGCGGAAAGGCACGCGCGTCGGCAAAAAGGCCGGCGTCGTAACGCACAATGTCATCACCGGCCGCCAGCACGACGAACCGACGCCAATCGGCGCTGCCGGGCGTAGCCATAAGAGCGAGACCGAATTCCCGGTACGCTTTGTAAGGCTCAAGATTTTCTTCCGCATCGTCGCCGTATTTCGAGCGCTGCAGCAGCTTTGCCCAGCCCGCATCCGGCGTTTTCTGCTGAAGACGGTCCAGGAAAATATCCATCACCGCGAAATACAGATCTTCAGGGCCGGAGAACTCCATCTCCTGCTGGATGGCCTTACGGCGCGCCTGCAACGGATGGCGCGCCTGCGCCGCTGCTGCTGCCGCGACATCGCCTTTCAGGATTCCCGCTTCGCTTTCCTGGATCGTGATTTGGGCCAGCATATCTTCGCGCGCCTCGGCGGGGATGTTGGAGCGCGTCGCGATTTCGCGCGCTTCATCGAGCCGGTCCTTGGCAATCTGCCAGCGGTCGTCGCGGTTCAGCTCCAAGAGCAAGGACGCGCTGAGTTCGAGATAATTGACGCGCCGCGAATTTCTGGCGGGCAAGCCCCGCATCAGCAAATCATCGAACTTCACCAGCAGGCGCAGCGCGTCGTAATCGTCGCGCATCACGTGAAGACTATCCAAGACCTGCGCGATGTAGAGTGCGAATTCCGGCGATACGCTCGGCATCGCGGCGGCACGCGCTATGAGCCGCGACACGGCAAGCCGCGCGCCGTTGCGGTCGCCGCGATAGAGCGCATATCCCACCGCCGTCGTCTGCAGTACGAGATACGAGGAATCCGGCAATGCCGCATATGGCAGCTGGTTTAGAAATCCGATCTGCTGGTCGAAGTTCAACGTCTGGAAATCGCGGGCCAGGAAATTCTGGCGCAACAGCCATGGCCCGATTTGCGCCGCCACCGCGCGGCGTTCCTTTTCATCAAAGGCATTGATGAGCTTCAACATCTCGATGTTGTTGTTCTGAAAGCAGGTGAAGTCGTCGATGTCGTCGCAGACCTCGGCCAAGAACAGCCGTGCGCCCAACTTCTGGGCGGGCGCCATGTCGCGTTTGGCGAATTGCGACAGGATGCTGGCGGCCGTGATGCCGTCACCGGTCACATAAGCGCGCGCCGCGTCGCCAATTTCCTGCGGCGACGCTTGTGCAAAGGCGGGAGTGCCGGAATAATCCCCAAGCGCAAACGCCAATAGACCCGTGGCCACAATGGCACGAAGCACGCGGGCGAGCCGGGGGAGGCCTGTCATCAAACGCCGTTCTGTTTGCAGATTGGCCACATTTTGTCTCAGTGCGTCCCTCTTGTTCACAAGTTGGGGAATGATCGCCGCCACCGCCTATGCCGCCGATGATACGGTTGTACCAAAATTGCCCGAAAGCGGCCAAGCGCAGACGGTTACCGCGCCGCAACCCGACGCGACCGGCCTCGCCAACATCAAAGGGCTTGCAACCTCTTCCGGCCAAAAGTTGAAAGCGTTTCCGAAGGCCGAGTCGCCCACCACGCGGGGTGCCGCCGAAGCTACCATCTATCAACGCATTTCCCCCGCCGTGGTGATGATCGTAACCCAGGAAGGCCTCGGCTCAGGCTCGATCATTTCCGCCGATGGCACGATTCTGACCAATCGCCATGTTGTGGGCACAGCCAAGCGCGTGGGCGTGATCTTCAAGCCTGCGACAGAAGGCGAAGATGTCCGCCAGCTTATGAAGGACAAAGATCAGATCGTGATTGCCGACGTTGTGAAGGTGGATGCGGCGCGTGACCTCGCCATTATCAAGGTCCCCAAAATGCCTGATCACGCGCCCGACCCTATTAAATTGGCGGCATTCGAGTCCGTGAAAATCGGCGACGACGCACACGCCATAGGACACCCGACGGGCGAAGCCTGGACCTACACCAAGGGCTATGTCAGCCAGATCCGCCGCGGTTACGAATGGGGCAACCGCGAAGAGAACATCAAGCACAAAGCTGACGTCATCCAAACACAGACGCCGATCAACCCCGGCAATTCCGGCGGACCGCTTCTCAACAATTCCGGCATGCTGATTGGCGTGAATGCTTTCAAAGGCGATGGCGAAGGTTTGAACTATGCGATTGCCGTGAGCGACGTGCGGGCCTTCCTGGACGAAACCGAAGCGGCGGCGCCGGTGATGATCGCCTCAACCGCGCAAACATCCGCGCCGCAATCGTCGGATTGCAAGCCGCATCTGTTGTTTGAAGGCCGCAACAAGCAGAACGATGCGCGCATCCGCGAATTCGACATGCAATGCCACGGCAATCCCGACCTGGTGGAAATTCTGCCCGACGACAAAGCCAAGCCGCTGTTCTGCCTGGTGGATGAAAAGGAAACCGGCAAGCCGAATGGCATGATTGTCAGCAAGGCCCGTGACGGCCATTGGGACATTTCGTATTGGGATACGACCGGTAACGGCAAATGGGACACGATCGGTTATCACCCCGACGGCAAGCTCGTGCCGTCAAGCTACGGGCCGTATATCCCGAAGGATTAGCGTCTCGCTCAGGCCGGCCCTAGGGAAGCTGTGTGGTCGATTTGTAAATCTGCCCGTTCGCCAGCGTCATGTTCATGAACATCCCGCCATTACGGCCGTCGCGCAGTGGATGCACCGCGAGCGTGATCTTGTCGCCTTGCCGCAACAAGCTTCGCGTCCACCCGGCACGCAACAGCATGTTCGGGCCACCGCCGACCTCCACGCCGTAGATGCCGTCGGCACCTTTGTCGTCCTTTACGTTCAGCCAGATGTAAACGTGCGGCGCGCTCCATTCATAGGTGCGCACGGTGCCGCTCACGGTTTGGGTTTGATCGCGATCGAACATCGCGAAGGAATGATGTGCATTCGCCGGCGACGCTCCTAGTCCGAGCGCACCGGCGAATGGCAAAACCGCAAAGGCCAATAAACGGCCCTTCGGCAACAGAGACCGTAACAAGCACTTTCCGTCCATGGCGTCCTCCCGCTTGTGCGGGACGCCGGAACGCTACGCGGCGTCTAGCGCACGATGGTGTGATTTTTGTCCTTGTTGTTGAATACGCAGTCGTATTCCGTCTGCATCCAGTCCTTGTGGCGGCGATAAAGCTGCGTGTGCTTATACGGCGCGGTGAGCGCCTGCGACGCTTCCATCACCGTATCGATCTCGAGCGTGTTCGGATCTTTCAGGAACACTTTCTCGGTGACATGCGAATCGCGGCCCTGGTTCAGGCCGGAAATGAATTCGTTGTTGTAGTCCAGCGAATCCGTATCGATCATCAGCGTGCCGTTTTCCCAATGGCCGATGGAATCGCCCTGGAAGGTCTCAACGAGATCGGCGTGATCGCGGCCGTCGGTGTAGATGCGGCGAACCCAACCCGTCGTATCCACGATGGTGACGCGTGCCGGCGAATAATAGAATTCCAGCAGCGTGTCTTTGTCCCACATGTCACCCGGCACGCCGCGCGATACGCAATTCGCGTCGCGCGATGGGATTTTCTTCTTCGCGGCAAGGGCGGCTTTGTTCTCGTCGAAGCGCTTGGCCCACGCGGCCGTCAGCGGCGGCTTGGTCTTGTATTCGTCAGCACTTTGCGGCGGGTTGATCGGCTCCCACACGCCGCCGAAATCCGGCAACTGCTTGATGGAGTCAATCGTGTCACCCTGCGGTCCCTTGGCGTTCGGATCATGCGCCGGCGGCGCATCTGCAGCCATGGCGGCGCCCGCGGCAAGCAACCCGGCGAGAGCGAAAGCAGTGATGCGCGATTGTGAATTCTTCATTGTTTCCTACCCCAACTCGTTTCAACAGAATTCTACGGAATTAATTGTGCCTAGCCGTTGTCCTTGCGCGACCCCGGCCCATGGTTCGGTATCAGAGGTGCCGTGGACGGACCTTCGTCCGGCGGCACGAGATTCATCTGCTGCTTGCCCTCGCCGTTCAGATCGCGGTTGTTCTGCGCGCAATCCCATTCGGTCATTTCCCAGTCCCTGTGGTTCTTAAACAGCGCCGTAGAGACGTAAGGTCTGGTGAAAGCGTCCGGTGCATCGATCACGGTGTCGATCTGCATCGTGTCCTTGTCTTTCAGGAACATGCGCTCGGTCACGTGCATGTTGCGGCCACCGGACAGGCCATACGCGATCTCGTTGTTGTGCTGCATGCCGATGGTGTCGACGACCAAAACGTTGCCTTCCCAATGGCCGATGGAATCGCCCCAGAAATTCTCAGGCCCCGTGTGATGCTTGCGCCCATCGGTGTAGATGCGGCGCACGTAGCCCTGTACGTCCGTCATCGTCACTTGGCCAGGCGTGTAGAGGAATTCGTGGATTTCTTCCGGGCCTACCATCCCGCCGGGGAAACCGAGTGCTATGCAATATTTGGCGCGGCCCTCGATGTCGCCGCCTTTGGCGCGGATGGAAGCCAACTCGTCAGACTTCTTCTTCCAAACGGGATTGAGCGGCAGCGGGTTGTCCTTGAACTGCGCGACGGGGTTGAAACTCCCCACCTGCCAGACGCCCGAGAAATCCGGCAATTGCTTGATCGAATCCCAGCTGTCGCCCTGCGGACCCGACGCGCCCTCGGCGGCCCAAGAGGCCGTACCGTCGCAGGTGAGAACCGCTGCGGCCGCAAAGAGCGCGGCACGAAAGCAGACGAAAATTGCGGCGGATTTCATCGTGGTCATCCCAGGCGGCTGCGGGCCGCAAAGCCTATCTTTGAATCAGGCGGTTGGTGTCAA
>CAIYRG010000275.1 GCA_903928515.1 uncultured Alphaproteobacteria bacterium
CCGAAGATGCGGGTGCCAATTGGCTCGCCCTGCTTATCGATGAGAACGGCGGCATTACGATCGAACCGGATTACCGAGCCATCGACGCGGTGAATATCGCGACGAGTACGGACAACGACGGCACGTTGCACTTCGCCCTTCTTTACCTTGCCGCGCGGAATCGCGTCCTTAACCGAGACCACGATGACATCGCCGACAGAGGCGACGCGTCGCATGGACCCGCCGAGAACCTTCACGCATTGGACGCGCCGGGCGCCGGAATTATCGGCAACCTCAAGGTTGGTGCGCATCTGAATCATAGCTTTTACCCTTCTCTCTCGGTTCGGACTAAGCGTCCGCGCCGATTACTTCCCACTTCTTCGTCTTCGATAACGGACGCGTCTCTTGGATACGAACGGTATCGCCCACCTTGTGAGCGTTGTTCTCATCATGAGCCGCGTACTTCTTCGAACGACGAATGAACTTCTTGTAGACCGGATGCATGACTCGACGTTCGACGCGTACGACGATCGTCTTGTCCATCTTGTCGCTCACCACCGTGCCGGTGAGGATGCGCTTCGGCATAACGCTCTCCTTAACGCTTGGCCTGGGCGCCAGCCGGCGCCACAGCCTGATTGAGAACCGTCTGGATGCGCGCAATGTCGCGGCGGACCTGGCGGACGCGGGCCTGATTTTCGAGCTGACCGCTCGCCTTCTGGAACCGCAAGTTGAATGCTTCCTTCTTGAGCGTAACGAGCTCGGACTTGAGGTCATCGCGCGTCTTGACGCGCAGATCACTGGCTTTCATGGCTTAGGCCTCCAATCCGAGACGGGCTACGACCCGCGTGCGGATCGGGAGCTTCGCTGCAGCGAGCGCAAACCCCTCTTCCGCAGTAGCACGCGACACACCGTCGATCTCGAACATGATACGGCCCGGCTTCACGCGGCAAACCCAGAACTCCGGTTGACCTTTGCCGGAACCCATGCGGACTTCGGCTGGCTTGGTCGACACCGGAACGTCCGGGAAAATCGTGACCCACACACGGCCCGACCTCTTCATATGGCGAGTCAGTGCGCGACGCGCGGCCTCGATCTGGCGGGCGGTGATGCGCATCGGCTCTACGGCTTTCAGGCCGAACGATCCGAAGTTGAGCTGCGTGCCGCCCTTGGCTAGGCCGTGAATACGGCCCTTGTGGGCTTTGCGATATTTGGTGCGCTTGGGACTAAGCATGTTTTTTCTCGATGATGCGCGTTAGCGATTGACCTGCTCGCCGGCGAGCCGCTTGTCCTGGGCCATCGGGTCGTGGGCCATAACTTCGCCTTTGAAAACCCAAACCTTGACGCCGCAGGTACCGTAGGTCGTGAACGCCGTTCCACGGCCGAAATCGACATCGGCGCGAAGCGTGTGCAACGGCACACGGCCTTCACGATACCACTCAACACGAGCAATTTCGCTGCCGCCAAGACGACCGGAACAATTGATACGAATGCCCTGGGCACCGAGACGCATAGCCGATTGCACGGCACGCTTCATCGCGCGACGAAAACCGATACGGCGTTCCAGCTGTTGAGCAATGTTTTCCGCGATAAGCTGAGCATCTATCTCCGGCTTGCGGATTTCGATGATGTTGAGATGAACCTCACTCTTGGTCATCTTCCCAACTTCTTCGCGAAGCTTCTCGATGTCGGC
>CAIYRG010000276.1 GCA_903928515.1 uncultured Alphaproteobacteria bacterium
CGCGCCGATGTGGCGTGCGCGGCCATCGATGCGCTGCGTGATGCCGACGATACAAGGCCGCTGATCTATCTCTCGCCGCGTGGGAAGCCGCTCACCCAGGCGCGTGTGGCGACGCTGGCGGCGGGGCCGGGCGCTATTTTGTTTTGCGCCCGCTTCGAAGGCCTGGACCAGCGCGCTATTCAAGCGCGGGGCATGGAAGAGGTGTCCCTGGGCGATTTCGTGCTGGCAGGCGGCGAGGCGGCGGCTCTGGCGCTGATCGAGGCCACGGTGCGGCTCATACCGGGTGTCCTGGGCGCCGAGGCCTCGGTGACCGAGGAGAGCTTCTCGGCCGGGCTTTTGGAATATCCCCACTACACGCGCCCCCAGAGCTTTGAGACCCGCGAGATCCCAGGGGTGCTCACCTCCGGCGACCACGGCGCGGTGGAGCGCTGGCGGAAGGCCCAGTCGGAGGCCGAAACCCAGGCAAAACGCCCCGATTTGTGGGATCAGCATCAAAAATCGAAAGCTTGAGCCAGGCCCCCTATGAAAAGCCTGTCCTATCCGGTATATGCCCGCCCTCTCGTTAGCTTGACAGTCCTTGGCACGGCCTTGGACGACGCCTTTAGGAGGCCTCTATGAACCTGCTCCAAACCCTTGAACGGGAACAGATGGACGCCCTTAAAGGCGGCAAGAAGTTGCCGTCCTTCCGCACCGGCGACACGTTGAAGGTCAACGTGAAGGTGGTCGACGTCAGCTTCGACGAAAAGACCAAGCAGCAGAAGACGCGCGAACGCGTGCAGGCCTTTGAAGGCGTGTGCATCGCGCGTTTCGGCGCGGGCCTGAACGAGAGCTTCACCGTCCGCAAGATTTCCTACGGCGAAGGCGTGGAACGTGTGTTCCCGATCTTCTCGCCGCTGGTCGACTCGGTGGAAGTCCTTCGCCACGGCAAAGTGCGCCGCGCGAAATTGTATTATCTGCGTGGCCGCCGCGGTAAGTCCGCGCGTATCGCCGAGCGCCAGACGGCGCGTGAAGCGCAAGACGCCGAAGCTGCGAAAGCCGCCAAGGCGTAATAAGCGCTTCGTCATTTTGAAATCCGCCGCGCAAGCGCGGCGGTGGCAAGTTTAAAAAACGCGGGCGTTCTGCCCGCGTTTTTTTATGCCAAAACGTTGAGCACCGACGATGCGTCGGCAGTCGCTGTCGTGCCAGTACTCGTCGATGTCTCGCTGCTGCTCGGTGCCGTCTTGTGATGATGGCCATGATGGCCCTTGTGCGGACCCTGTGCGGCGTTGGGTTGCTGGGCCGCGCGAGTTTGTTCAGATGTGTTGGTCGATTGTGTCGGCCCCGTTGGCTGTGCCGTGTCAGTCGGCGGCGTCGTGGTGGGCTGGGTGGTGGATGCGGATGTGCTGCCGGTTGGCAGCGGTGGATAGACCGGCGAAATCGCACTGATGCTCATGGAATGCCTCGCGATTGGTGGGTTGCAATGCGCGCGAGCATCAGGCTGCGTCTGTTAAGAGCCGCTTAGAGAAGAATTGAGAAACGGTTTATCGGAATTACAAATGCGCGAGCTTGGCGACACACTCGTCGCGAATGTCTTCGCGCAGAAGATCGTGGCGGCAAAGTTTTCCGCTTTGATTTTCTAGTTCTCGTTTTTTTGTAACCGGCGCGCCATTTTGTGGCCGTATGCGCGCCAGGAGCCATCGCCGATCAATTCGGCAATCTGGGCGCCATACGCAACGCGGCCTTGCGTCACGAACTTCTCGTGATTGGCTTCGATCATCTCCGGATCGTAGAGATAATTGACCATCAGGCCGTAGCTCTCGGTGAGCCCGCGTTTGCTCTTGTTGCCGCGCCAATTCACGCGCTCCAACCGCGCGCCGTTGTTCAGATGGAAACGCGCCACGGGATCGTCGGGGCCGCGGCCATCCGCATTGCCGGTGAGATATTGCGCGCACAGCCGCATCAACACGGTGCGCAATTTGGCGTCGCGTTCTTCGTCAGCCTCGAACTGCGTCTTCACCGCGTCATTCAAAAGATAGGTGAGCAGTGGTGCGAGCTGCACGTCGTTGGCTTCCGTGCTGCCGGTGAGCAACGCGCGATCTTCGGGCGAGAACAAGGTTTCGTCTTCGGCCCTGAGGCGCTTGTCGAGCCAAGCGCGGAAACTCGGCACCGGCGAGAGCGTGGCGAAGCGCTTGAGCTGCGGCAGCTCGTGGCGCAATTCCTCGACCACTTGTTTGATGAGGAAATTGCCGAAGGAAATGCCGCGCAAGCCCGGTTGGCAATTGCTGATGGAATAGAAGATCGCGGAATCGGCGCGCGCGCCCGCACCTTCGCCGGTGTCCATGGCCAACAGCGGTGCGATTTCGGACGCGAGGCCGTTGCACAACGCGACTTCAACGAAGATCAGCGGGTCGTCGGAAAGTGCCGGATGGAAGAAGGCAAAGCAGCGGCGATCGGGGCCTAAGCGCCGGCGCAGATCATCCCAGCCATGAATTTCGTGCACCGCTTCATAGGCGATCAGTCTCTCCAGCACGGCGGCCGAGGTGTTCCAATCGATGCGGCGCAATTCCAGGAAGCCGCGATTGAACCACGAACCCAGAAGATGATGCAGGTCTTGCTCCAGCGGACGCAGCTCGGGCGCTTCGCGGCCCTTGCGCAAAATCTCTTCGCGCATTTGGACCAGCACCTTGGTGGCGCCCGGCGTCACGTTCATGCGGCGGAGCAATTCCTGGCGTGGCGGTTCGGAGGCCGCTGTCAATTCGGCGACGCTGACGGGTGTGGGCTCTTGCAGATAGCGCGCGGCGGCGTTCTTCAGCCGTGTGGCGTCGGGCAGGAAATGATCGGCGAGATACAGCAAGAAGCGCTGGCGTTGCTCGGCATCGAGCGCGCGATAGGCTTCCACCAGCGCCTCGGCGCGCACAGCACCGCTGGCCTCGCCCTTTTCCGACAGCAGTTCTTCCGCCAGCGTGGCGGCCTGGGTTTCCGGGTTGGAATAGTGCGGCAGACGCGCCAAAGCGCGTCCTTTGTCGGCGATGGAAGACCAGAGACGGTTCAGAATTGCGGTGACCATGACGCCCAAACTATATGCAAATGGTGACCGTCATATTGCGTTGGTGGGCCGCTCTGTCCAGGCATGCGGCCGGAAATACCGCCACGGTCCGAAAAATGCCCTGGAATACTAGAGAAGCCGGGGTGCGACGCTTGCGCGGAGGCGCGCTCGCGCGCTAGGAACCGCCGACAATTTCCCTCCTCGTCCGGCCTCTTGTCCTGGCCTCTTTCGAAAGGATTTCCCCATGGCACGTAAGAAGATTGCCCTCGTCGGCGGCGGCATGATCGGCGGCACGTTGGCCCATCTCATCGCCCTCAAAGAACTGGGCGACGTCGTGCTGTTCGACATCGTCGAGGGGTTCCCCCAGGGCAAGTCGCTCGATCTCGGGCAGTGCGGGCCGGTCGAAGGCTTCGACGCCAAGATCAAAGGCACGAACACTTATGCCGATCTGAAGGATGCCGACGTGGTGATCGTCACCGCCGGCGTGCCGCGCAAGCCCGGCATGAGCCGCGATGACGTGCTCGGCACCAACCTGAAAGTCATGAGCCAGGTTGGCGACGGCA
>CAIYRG010000277.1 GCA_903928515.1 uncultured Alphaproteobacteria bacterium
CACGAATTGCGCACGCCGTTGAATGCGGTGATTGGATTCGCCGATGTGATGCGCAACGAATTGCTCGGGCCCTTGGGCAACGAGAAATACAAAGAGTATATGAACCTCGTCTACAATTCGGGTCAGATGCTGCTCGATCTCATCTCCGACATTCTCGACATGGCGAAGATCGAAGCCGGCAAGATGCAACTGCATTACGAAACCGTCGACCTGCCGCTTGTGGTTGCCGATTGTCTTCAGATCATCAGCCAACGCGCGGCGCAGAACCGGGTGACGCTGGAATGCGACGTGCCGAAGTCGCTGGATTTCGAAGCCGATCCGCGATCGGTGCGTCAGGTGCTGCTCAACCTGCTTTCGAACGCGGTGAAATTTTCCTCGGGCGGCAGCGTCACGGTGAAAGCGCGCGAAGAAAACGAGCGTGTTACCATCACCGTACACGACACCGGCATCGGCATTCCGGCCTCCGAAATCACACGCCTCGGGCAGCCTTTCGAGCAGGTCGTATCCGATCCTATGCTGGCGCAAGGCGGCACCGGATTGGGCCTTGCCCTGGTGCGCTCGCTGGCCGCCATGCACGGCGGCACCATGGATATCGCCAGCGACGAAGGCAGCGGCACGGTCGTGACCGTGCATTTCCCGCGCAAAGCCCAAAACCGCGCCGCGGCCTAAAGGCCCAACTGCCGCAAAATTTTCCAAACCTGCACGAAACCGGTTATAGGCTCCGCATCTCCTGACGGGACGCCCCTTTGGTTTTGTTGGTTCTCACACTCGTACTGCTTGCCACCGGTTTCGCTGCGTTCGCGTTCGACCGCACGCTTGCGCGCCGCTTCCGCGCCCACGTGCCGAAATGGTGGCGGCAGAAAATGCGCAAGACCACCGACCTCGCCAAAGGCCTGCATTGGATTTTGATTTCCGGCGTCGTTTACGGCGTCGCCCAGGCCGCGCTCTATATCTTGGGCGAAAATACAAACGCGCGGGCGTTGTCGAATTATTCGCTGGCGCTGTTCGCGTGCCTCGTTGCGGGAAGCGCCTTTTTACACTCGCTGAAATTTCTCATCGGGCGCCGCCGCCCGCGTGACGATTTCGAGCACGGCTTCTATGGCATGAAGCCGTTTGCGTTCGACTCTGCCTATGACTCGTTTCCCTCCGGCCACGCCATGACGATCTTCTGCTTGGCCGTGATCCTGAGCACCATCATTCCGGTGCTGATGCCGTTGTGGCTCGCTCTCGCCTTCGCGCTGGCGGCAACGCGCGCCCTGCTCGTGGCGCATTTCCTAAGCGATGTGCTGATCGGCGCCGCCATCGGCGTGGGCGCATCCGATATCGTGCTGCATCTCATGTTCCCGGCGCTGACGCCGAGTTGGTTCTGACTTAACACCGGTTTTGATTCAACGTCTGGCGCGGAAGAAATCTTTCAGCATCTGCCCCGCGACCTCGAAGCCTTCGGCGCGCTCAACTTGCGGCCTGTGATGGCAAGTGGCTTGCTCGAAAAACCGCGGACCATGCTCCACCGCCCCGCCTTTGGGATCGGCGGCGGCATAGACCAATCGGGCCACACGCGCGAGGCTGATGGCGCCCGCGCACATGGCGCAGGGCTCCAACGATACATACAGCGTGGAGCCCAGCAGCCGCTCATTCCCCAGCACGGCCCCGCCCGCACGCAGCACGCAGATTTCGGCGTGCGCGGTGGGATCGCGACACTCAACGATGCGATTGCCGTCAGCGGCCAGGATATCGCCCGACGCCGACACCAAAACCGCGCCGATGGGCACTTCCCCACGCACGCCCGCGGCGGCGGCCTGATCGATGGCCGCTTGCAAATGTTTCGCGTCGGAAGCGTTCATGCGCTACAGAGTGACGCCATGACAGACGACGCGCAACCGGCGAAAGACGAAGCCGCAAAAGACGAGCACCCCAAAGACGGGAAGATGGGCGAACGCATCGCCAAGGTGATGGCACGCGCCGGCGTGTGTTCGCGACGCGATGCCGAGAAGCTGATCGCGGACGGCCGCGTTTCGGTGAACGGCAAGAAGATCAAAAGCCCCGCCCTGAACGTGGACGAAAACACGCTCATCACCGTGGACGGCAAACCCATTCCTTCCGCCGAGCCGACGCGGCTGTGGCGCTATCACAAGCCCGCCGGGCTTGTGACCTCGCATCGCGATCCCGAAGAGCGGCCGACGGTCTTCTCACATCTGCCGCCGCATCTGCCACGCGTGGTCTCGGTCGGGCGACTCGACATCAACTCCGAAGGACTGTTGCTGCTGACCAACGACGGCGAGATGGCGCGGCGCTTGGAACTACCGGCACAAGGTTGGATACGCCGCTATCGCGCGCGGTTGTTCGGCGAAGTGACGCAAAGCTCGCTCGACAAGCTCGCCAAAGGCGTGACCGTGGACGGCGTGAATTACGGCGCCGTCACCGCCACGCTGGAGCGCGCCAAAGGCCCCTATGCCTGGGTGACGGTATCGCTGAAAGAAGG
>CAIYRG010000278.1 GCA_903928515.1 uncultured Alphaproteobacteria bacterium
CCGGCGATGCTGACGCGGCGCGGAGGTTCGGCCTCGCCGTCTTTCGCAAGCTGGTCAGCGAACCAGGTGGAGACGGCCGCGTCATAGGCCGCCGTGCGCGCATAGGCGATCTGCGCCAGCGCGCGGCGTGTTGTCAGGCGCGTGGAGCCGTTGGTCTCGTCCAGCTCTTTCAGAACACGAGCGTAATCCTGCGGATCGACCACCACCGTGACCCAGCCGTGATTTTTGGACGCCGAGCGGATCATCGCCGGACCGCCGATATCGATGTTCTCGATGGTCTCCTCGAAGCCCGCACCCTTCGCGACCGTCGCCTCGAACGGATAGAGATTGCACACCAAGAGATCGATGCCGGTGATGCCGTGCTCTTTCATCGCGCCCGCATGATCGGGGTGATCGCGCAGCGCCAGAAGCGCGCCGTGAATTTTGGGATGCAGCGTCTTCACTCGGCCATCCATCATCTCGGGCGATCCGGTGACCGCCGACACATCGGCCACCGACAGCCCCGCGTCGCGCAACGACTTCGCCGTGCCGCCTGTGGAGAGCAGCTCCACACCACGCGCGGCGAGCGCGCGGGCAAACTCGATAAGGCCGGATTTGTCGGAGACGGAGAGCAGGGCGCGGCGGATGGGGCGCTCGGTCATGGGGTGCCTGGGGCAAAGAGCGGTTGCAGCCGGTCTTAGCCTTGGGGGGCGCAAAATAGAAGATGCCCGAACGACGCTCCCCAACTTCGCGAGCCTTGCGTGAAGAATGGCGGAAAAGCGGGCGATTTGCCTTGCGAGGATTTGTTGACGCGGCGGCGTCCCTGGCTATGATCCGCGCCTTCCTGCTCCGCCTCACCGGCGGAAAACGCATGGGCCCGAGTGGTGGAATGGTAGACGCGCTGGACTCAAAATCCAGTACCGCGAGGTGTGTCGGTTCAAGTCCGACCTCGGGCACCAACCTTCGCCGCGAAGCGAGCGAAGATTGTCCACCGTAGCTTTAGCGAAGGCGGACTGTTCACCATCGCGGCTTCGGTTGGCAGGCCACGCCTAGCATTCGCGTAACGAGCGAAGCAAAATAGCTTCTCATGGTGATGAGGGACGAAGTTAAAACTCTTGCCACATCCAAGCGATTACCGAGCTGATATCAAACTCGCTTTTAGCAAGGGCATCAAATTTGGCCTTGGCTCTAGCGCATTTTGGTATGTCATTTTTCTATTAGATCATACCTATCGAACTGGGACCTCTTTGCTCTCGCACTTGGGCGAAAGAAACCTGCTTCTTAGTTCAACGGTCATCGGTGTGACCTTTTTTGTCGGAACATTTCTCAACGGCGTGCCGTTTCGTCACCAATACAGTTCGGAAGACAGGCTAAGGGAGAATAGCAACGACACCCTGGATATGTGACCTCACTCCGCATACCGGTGTCTCAATACTCATTGAATATCCGCTGAATCTCTTTCGGGTCGGATGTCTTCGTCAGCGCGAGCTGCAGGAGAATTCGCGCCTTGATCGCCGAAAGATTGTCGCCATGGACGAATTTGTTCGCGCGCGTTTCGTCGGCCGTGATTTCGGGAATCCGATTGTTGATGCCGCCGCGCGCGGTGATGACCACGATCACACCTTTGGCGCGTAGCGCTTCCAGTGCCGCCCCCTGCGTGGCAAAGGGCGTGCCGCCCGGCGTGAACCCGTTGAGCACGATGCCCTTGGCGCCTGCGCCCGCAGTCGCAATCAACGCCGGATCGGCGTCGTAATACGTCGACACGATCTCGACCTTCGGGAGCGCCGTAATGGCGTCGATATCGAATTCGGAGTGCGACGTGTGCCGCCTTGTCGGCGCGCGATAAAATTCCGGGCGGTCTTCGTCGATGATACCGAGCAAGCCGTACTCGCCGGATTTGAACCCATCGAAGCGCGCGCTGGTTTTCGTGACTTCACGCCCGGAGTTGATCGACTCGTTTGTCACGAGCAGAACGCCCTTGCCCACGGCCTGCGGAGACAGCACGACGGCAATGGAATCCACAAAGTTCTTATCCCCGTCATTGCCCAAATCGCGGTGCTTATGCATGGAGTTGGTGATGACCACGGGCTTGTCGGTTCTGACGAGCAGTTGCAGGAAGAATGCCGTGTCCTCGGTGGTGCTGGTGCCATGTGTAACGATGACGCCTTTGACGTTTGGCTCATGGGCCGCCTTGTTCACCGCGCGCGCGATGGAGAGAAAGTCGTCGCCCGTCAACGCCTCGCTTCCCACCCGCGTCACTTCGACGATCTGAAGCGTCACGCTGTCGAGCACTTTCTGCGAAGCGGGGAATTGGCGCCGGATATCGCTAAGCACCTCATCGAAGGAAAGGCGAATGCCACCGGCAGTGTTCGCTATCGTGCCGCCCGTCGTGATGACTTTGATGAGGGGCTTGGCTTCGCTCGCGAGAGCCGGGCTCGCGGGCAGCAGGAGAGTCGCTGCCGCAGTCATTCCCGCCATCAGCGCCCAACGTCGCGTCTGCATGTGAATCCCCCCGTCATTTTATTTTCAGGAAGGCTGCCGCTCACGGGGATGGCGAGTCTAGCATTCGCACCCCGCGCTTCGCGAGGGCGGACCGCTCACAATCCGTACAAAAATGCGGCCCGTTTTACGGGGCCGCATCTTCGCATTGCAAAGCTACTTGTTAGCGCGCAACAGTGCCGGACGTATCCGGCGTAACCGTGCCTGCGCCATTCGTGGTGCTGGTGGGCCCGCCATACGCACCGGTCGGTCCGCTCGATTGATACGCGCCCGTGCTGCCCGCGCCGAACACCGGCGCCGTGCCGACGCCCGTCTGACCGTACGTGTTGGTATCTGTCGAACCGTATGGCGTGGTGGCGGAACCATTCGCCGTGCCGTTGGTGCCGACACCGGCATTGCCGGTGGACGACATGCCGCCATTGGGCATTGTGGATGCCCCCGTGCCCGCCCCAGCCGTCCCATTCGCGCTTGCACCCACACCGCCCGCGCTGGCACCGGTTGCCGCACCCGCGCCACCGCCGGTGGCGGCCGCCTGCGCGGCGATAGGCATTGTTCCAACCAGCATGGCCGCGATTATCGCAGTAGAGATTTTCGCAGAGCCTTTTATCGTGTTCATCGCGATGCTCCTTTTCACCCAAACCGTATGAATGGGACTTAAGAAGCAAACGCAGCGCATGCGCTTTCGCTGCACACATGTCCGCTTCGACATGTCCACGCAGGAAAGATCAGGATTTTCGTTTCACGCTTAAACTGTGGAACCCTCGCGCACAGAGGACAATTCACATGCGGCGCGAAATCCAAAGAATAACGACGCCAATGAACGCCAACGCAGCGCCGCGATAGGCCCACGGCATTTCGTCGATCATGAAACTTTCACGCGGATAGGGAAAATATCCGGTGCCCTGCCCGATCCACACAAGGCCCACGAGCAGCGCGAACACGCCGACGATCTGCAACACGCGCTTGCGGGACATGGGCGATTCCTCTCAGCAGGTTTAGTAGTGACTGGGCGCCCAGGCCATGCCGTCGGCGCCACGCCCCACGGGGATGATCTGCTTTGCCGTCATGGTTTTGATGTCGACAGCCGTGACGTTGTTCTCGCGGCCGACGCCGACATAGGCCGTTTGGCCATCGGGCGATAGCAACACGCCGGCAGCACCGCCACCAACTTTGAGCGACTTGATTATCTTGCGCGATGCCACATCGACCGCGATCAACTCGCCGCTGCGCAAATACGAAATCAAAACCGTTTTGCCGTCAGGCGTGAAGCGCACACGGTTTGCCAGCACGGTGCCGGGGAAGGTGAGCGTCTCTTTCACGCTCTTCGTTGCAAGATCGATGATCGAGACCGTGCCGATATTCGCATTCGCCGCCCACAACTCCTTGCCGTCGGGCGACACATCGAAACCTTCGACGCCATCGCCCGTGGGAATGATGTTGACGTTCCATCCCATCGGTTTGGCGGCAGGCGGCGTGGCCGGTTGCGGCGGCGGCGTGAAGCCCGGCACGGGTTGCGCGCCCGGAGAACCGGGGGGCGGGGCGACATGCAGATCGTCGGTCTTGTCGATGATCGCGATTGTGCCGGAGGCGACGTTGGCGAGATAGATCGTGTTCAAATCTTTGGAGACTTCCAGCATGTGCGAGCGGTTCTGGCCGGTGCCGAGAATCCAATCGATCTGATGCAGGCTCAGATTGTAGCGGCCGATCACCTTGTTGGTTTCCGCCGTGAAATAGAGTTCGCCATCGGTGGCGATGAACAGCCCATGCGCGCTGTGGAAGATGCCGAGATCAATGGCGGGGAGCGCCTTGCGCGACACCAGATCGACAACCGAGATCGTGTGCTCGGCACTTCCGGGGCCGCCGTAGTTCGAAACGTAAGCCGTCTTGCCGTCAGGCGAGACCACGACTTCGTGCGGATCGTTGCCGACATCCACGCGCGCCAGAACGCTGGCACTTGTGGTGTCGACGAAGGCCAGCGTCTTGTCCTGTTTCTCCAGCACCAGCAGCAGCGGCGGTGCCGTTTGCGCAGCATGGGCCGAAGAAGACAAACACGTGAAAGCCGGCACGATGAGAATCCATTGCGAAAGACGCATCCTCATACCTTTTTGTTGGCGAACTTTTCCAAGCTCGTATTTTTTTGTGCGCCCGGCGTTTTCTGCCGCTCGATGACCGCCTGCCGCGCGCGCTGGAACGTCGCGTTTTCCGGCCAGAGCCGGATGGCTTCACCGAGATCGGCAAGCGCTTTCTCGAAATCTTGCATTCCCACGTAAATATTTGCACGCGCGCTTAAGATCAGCGCGCGTTCCTTCGGCTGGAGGTTTTGGCCGGCCAGAAGCTTGGCGCAGGCATCGAGCCGATAATTCGCCGACATGTTATAGTTGATGCAGGCGCGCATGGTGATTTCGTTCACCTCCGCAAGCGCCGCCACGCCCGATACACAAAGCATCGCGAACACAACGGCGGCGAGGCGACGGCACCTCATTGCGGCTTATCCGCCGCGGCTGCGCTCGTCGCGTCGGCCCCGGACACATAAATCTTTTTCTCTTTCGACGAGATGTAGATCCGCAGCTTCTTCAGAACATCCGTGCCGACATCCAACGGCACCAGGCCGCAATCGGCTTTCTCATAGCCATCGACTGCCGCGGTGCCTTTCAACGTTGAGGGATTTGCACATTCGGGTTGCGGCGCCAAAACCATCTCGGGGTTCATGACAGCCAAACCGCCGAGGTCGAGCTTCTGCAACCGCATCTTGTACGCCACGCCCTCATCGCCGAAAGCTATCGGGTTGCTGGTATCGACATCGATGCCGACACGGTTCTTCGCGGTGCGAAGATCCAGCGTGCTGGCGGCGCGGCCGGTGCTGATGGTGCCATCCATCGCGACGCCATTGACCGAGGTCCTGAAAACCATGTTGCCCCAGCGGCCGAAGGTGAACGGGATCACGGCGTAATTGTCGGTCCAATAAACGACCGCACCAGGGCAATGATCCTGCGAGAAGATGTTGATCTTCCTGTGCGCCAGGTCGAGCTCGACATCGAGCTTTTGCAGAAGATCCGAACCGAAATTCCCAACCGTTTGCGGGTTGCGCCAATTGGGCACGACAGCCATTTCCGAATTCGCCATCTCGGCACGCCCGAGAGTGAGCGACGGGATCACCGCGTATTGCGTGAGGTCCTGTTGGCCAAGCGCGCAAGGCGGCGGCCCATCGTGGAGAACGGCTTTAACGTCAGGTGCAATTCATCGGCCAGCGGCTTGGACAGCATGCTGTTGGCCGATCCGGTGTTCAGTCCCATCACATAAGGCTGGTGCTGAATTTGGACGTTGAAGAACGCGCCCTCGGTACTGACGAGATCGAGCGCGGTCACCAGTTTGAGATGACAATCGTCGGCCGCGAAGACCGGCGGCGCTGCGAACAAAAATAGAAGCGCGAAGATGGGCGCTATGAGCCTACGCATCGATTGCCCCCCGGTTCTCGACTTGGAAGCCTTATAACAAAAAACGGCCGGCAGGGGTGCCCTGCCGGCCGTCTCAGGCAATCGATACTGAGAGGCTTAGACGGCCTTCAGATTCACGGCCTTCGATCCGCGCGCATCCGGCGCGACGTCGAACGACACGCGTTGGCCCTCATTGAGGGTACGCATGCCGGACTGCTCGACGGCGGTGGCGTGCACGAACACGTCCTTGCCGCCATCTTCCGGTGCGATGAAGCCGAAGCCTTTGGTGGTATTGAAGAATTTCACGGTTCC
>CAIYRG010000279.1 GCA_903928515.1 uncultured Alphaproteobacteria bacterium
GTCCCCTCCCCCTTGTGGGGAGGGTTAGGGTGGGGATTTCGCCATACGCTGGACTTCTATGTTGGCGCACAGATTGGAATTTCATCAATGACAAGCGCGGCCCGTAAATGAGCATGTCCAGCAACGCGCATAGCGCCACAGTTTCCGCCGCCGCCCGGCTCGACCGGTTGCCGATCTTTTCGTTTCATCGTCGGATGCTGGCTCTGCTGGGCTTCATCTTCTTTTTCGAATTGGGCGACATCAACACCTTCGGCTTTGCCGCGCCGGGCATTCGCCTCGATTGGCACGAAACGATCAACACGATCGCCACGGTCACCTCGGCAACGTTCTTCGGGATGTTTTTGGGCGCCACCTGCGGCGGTGCGTTGGCAGACCGTATCGGGCGCAAGCGCGCGCTGATCCTCACCACCGCCTGGTACAGCGTCTTCTCCCTGGCGAATGCCGCGGTGTGGGACGTGCCGAGCCTGTTTGTCGTGCGGCTGCTGACAGGGATCGGCCTTTCCGCGATGACCGCCGTTGCCATCACCTATATCGCGGAGATGTTTCCGGCTCCCCTGCGCGGCCGCTATCAGGCCGCGATTCTGATGGTGGGTCTGCTCGGCATTCCCGCCGCGGCATTCGTGGCCCGCTTCACCGTGCCCGCGTTCCCTTGGGGCTGGAGACTTGTTTTCATCTGGGGCGGTCTCGGCATTGTGTTTCCGCTGTTCTCAAGGCTCCTCGAGGAAAGCCCGCGTTGGTTCGAGCATCGCGGACGCCACGGCGAAGCCGACGCCGTTCTCAACCGCATCGAAGCGAGAGCCGTGCACGAGAAGGGGCCGCTCGCGCCGCCCAGCATACAGATGTCCGAACCGTCCAACGCGAACGCATTCGGAGATCTTTTCACGCCGGATAACCGCTATCGCACCAGCCTGTTCGCCGGCATCTGGATGAGCCAGACGCTCGGCTATTACGGCTTCTTATCGTGGGTCCCGACGCTTCTTGTCGAACACGGCTTCTCGCTGGTGAATTCGCTGGCGTGGTCTTCGGCCATGCAATTGGGCGGCGTTCCCGGTGCGCTGATCGCGGTGCTGATTTCCGACCGCTTCCAGCGCAAATGGACGATTGTCGTCACCGCACTGATCATCGCGGCCTGCGGCCTCGCCTACGGCCTGACGTTCGATTCGTTTTACATCATGCTGTTCGGCTTCGGCGTGGCGATGTTCATCCAGACCTTTGCTCCGATGCTCTATGCCTACACCGCCGAGAATTTCCCCACCGGCATTCGCTCGGCAGGCACCGGCTTCACATATGGCATCGGGCGGCTGGCCAATGTGTTAGGCCCGCTCATCATCGCCTTCCTGCTCTCGCGGTACGGCTATCAGAGCGTGTTCATCTACATCGCTGCGTGCTGGACGCTGGTGGCGGCGATCGTCGGTCTGCTGGGCCCGCGCACCATGGGCAAAGCGCTGTAGACCGAACGCTTACAATTCGCGCCATGAGCAATCAAGCGGTTTAGGACTCGCTCTCGCATTCGACGCGGTTGCGCCCACTCGCCTTGGCGCGATACAGCGCGGCATCGGCACGTGCGAGGATTTTCTCAAAGCTCGCATCCTGCGGCGAAAGCTCGGCGGCGCCGATGCTCACGCTCACGCCGTCGCCGTTCAATTCCGGAATCTTCAGCCCTTCCACCGTCTTGCGCATGCGCTCCAGCACCGGCAAGGCGCGGTTCAGCGGCGTGTTCGGCAGCACCACCAGAAATTCCTCGCCACCGAAGCGGCCGAGATGATCGTGTGCACGCATTATCGGCGCGACGGTCGCGCCCAACGTACGCAACACCGCATCGCCCGCAGTATGGCCGAAGCGGTCGTTCACGGATTTGAATTTGTCGGCATCGAGCAGCGCATAGGTGATCGGCTGCGACTGGCGTATGCCACGCGCGAATTCGCGCCGCGCCATTTCGTCGATCATACGGCGTGTATAAAGCCCGGTAAGCGGATCGACGCCCGCGATCTTGCGCAGCTCCATCTCGGCGACGACCTGCGCCGCCATATCTTTTAGGAGATTTTTGCCGCGATCGTCGATGTGGCGCGGGACACTATCGATCAGGCAGAGCGTGCCGAGGCGATGGCCATCAGGTGCGATCAGCGGCGCCCCAGCATAGAAGCGGATACCGTTCTCGCACGTGACCAATGGATTGTCGGCAAAGCGTTCATCCTTGGTGGCGTCTTCCACCACCATCACGTTGTCGTCCAAAATGGCATGCGCACAGAAAGACACCGCGCGCGGTGTTTCCATCGCCGCCATCCCCTGGTGCGTCTTGAACCATTGCCGCTTGCGATCGACAAACGAGATCAGCCCGATCGGTGTGTCGAGCGCGGTACGCGCCATCCGCACAATCCGTTCGAAGTTCTCGTCTTCGCCCGTATCGAGGATGTTGTACGATTCCAGCGCGCGGATACGCTCCGCTTCGTTGATCGGCATATGGGCCGTCATGCGCATCCTCCACCATCGACCCTGGATTTGTGCCCGGCTTTGGGTTGTCGGCGGGTTAAGAACCTGGGTTAAAAGCAGAAAACCGATTGAAATCCTAGCGTTTTGGGAACCCCGGCATTCAACCCGAAGAAAATCGGCTATGCTCGCCTATGGAACGACGGTGGGCGCAAATCCGCCGCTTCCGGCAAGGGAGGCTTCATGATCGGATTTCGCGCCTGCGCGGCGGTGCTTCTGGCTGGAAGTTTCGTCTGTGGTTCTGCGATGGCTGCCGAAGACGGCCCTTCCCCTAAACCCAAGACCCAGGATGAAGCGGTCGCGTTGAAGGCCGACGATCTGTTGAAAGACCCGATGACGCAAATCATCGGCGATCCCAACGGCGACGTCACCATCGTGCAGTTCTTCGATTACCAGTGCCCCTTCACCAAGGCGGTCGAACCGCGTCTCGAAGCGTTCCTGAAATCCGACAGCCACGTGAAGTTGATCGTGAAGGAATTCCCGATCCTGTCACCGGAATCGCGCACCGCGTCGAAGGCCGCCTTGGCTTCCGTGCGCCAAGGCAAATACGCCGCCTATCACCAGGCCCTGCTCGCGCACAAAGGCCACCTCTCCAATGACGACGTCTTCGCTATCGCCAAAGACACGGGCCTCGATATCGACGCCCTGAAACGCGACATGGAGAACCGGGATGTGCTGGAAGAATTAATCTCCAACCTGATCCTGGCACGCTCCATTTCAGTGACGCAGACGCCGACCTTCATCGTTGATGGTCATGTAATTACGGAGCCTTCCGCCAGTTTGGATTTTGCGAAGATCGCCGCCGATCAACGCGCGAAAACGAAATAAACCTCCTCCTTTTCCTCCCCCGTTTACGGGGGAGGTGGCCGAAGGCCGGAGGGGGATTGAACGTCGCATTTCATACAAACAACAATGGGGAAACCGACATGGGCGTGTTGAACGGCAAAGTGGCGTTGGTCACCGGCGCATCGCGCGGCATCGGCCGCGCCATCGCGGAAACGTTAGGCGCTCAGGGCGCATCGGTGGTGGTGAACTACCATTCCAACGCTGCCGAAGGTGAAGCCGCGGTGCAGGCCGTGAAAGCCGCAGGCGGTGAGGCCATCGCCGTGAAGGGCAGCATCATGAACATCAATGATGTGCGGGCACTGTTCGACGCGACCTTCGCGAAGTTCGGCCGCCTCGATATTCTGGTGAACAACGCCCATGCCTCGTCCCCGCGCGCCTCTATCGCAGAAGCCACGATGGAAGCCTTCGATGCGCAATTCAACAGCGTGAAGGGCGCGTTCGTCGCCATGCAGGAAGCCGCAAAGCGCATGGCGGACGGCGGCTCCATCGTGAACATCACCACAGGCATGACGCATCTCTGGGCGCCGAACGCCTCGCTCTACACCGCCTCCAAAGCCGCGCTCGAACAGTTCACGCGCGCCCTGTGCAAGGAGATCGCGCCGCGCGGCATCAATGTGAATTCGGTGGCGCCGGGCCTCACCGACACCGACCGTGTGAAAGGCCAGATGCCGGGCCGCAGCCATGGTGCCGGCGGTGGTGCGGGCATGCCGACACCGACGGGAGGAAACGTGAGCGCGAAATCGGCGTTCGACCGCATGGGCACGGCGCAGGA
>CAIYRG010000280.1 GCA_903928515.1 uncultured Alphaproteobacteria bacterium
AACCATTCAAGCCACGCGCCGCCCGCATTATGTGCTGCAACAGCTTTTGCGCATCGGCAAACGCACCATCATCTCGCTGCCGAATTTCGGCCATTGGCGCGTGCGCTTCTCGCTGCTGGCGCGCGGCCGTATGCCGGTGACACAAACACTGAATACACCGTGGTATGAAACCACGAACATCCATCTCTGCACGATTGCAGATTTCCGCGCGCTGGCGCGGCAATGCGGCGCCACCATCGAGCGTGCGGTCGCGGTGAACGAGAACGGCGCGATGCACCCGTTCATGCCCGACAGCTGGGCGCCGAACCTCTTTGCCGAAAGCGCGATCTATCTTCTCGCCGGCCCCACACAAGCGAAGAAATAAAAACGGGTGAGATGCTTTCGCATCCCACCCGAGTGGGCGCAGGCCTAGTCGCCGCGCCAAACAATTTTGCTTTTCGCCGCCGGCTTACGGCGTTTTCGTTGTCGCGGTCGAGGGCGCCTTGGTCGCGGAGATGGCTTCGACCTTCGGTGTCTTCGTCTTGCGCGGCTTGCGCGTCTTCACGACTTTCACAGCCTTCACCGGGGTTGCGTCCGCTTTCGCGGGCATCGCGACGGTGGTGGCAGCCGGGGCCGCAGTGGCCACCGGAGCCGTTGCGGCGGCGGGGGCCATCGTGGCCGCGAACGATGCGGTAACAAGGGCAGTCGAGATAAGAAGGGCCGGAACAACGGCTTTCAGAATGCGCATGACGTCTCCTTAGAGAGCGGTCCATACGGGCCGCTGTTGGTGTTTCGATGGAGACAGTATTGCCGCGCATCATGTGCAATCCGCGGCGGGGTTGCGTTCCAATTATGGCCGAAGCGGGGAAAGTTGAGGGATGACGCCCGTGTAATCTGCGCCGCTAATCCGCCTTTTGGCGTAGCACATCGCGCTGGCTCGGCCGTTCCGCACCCGCCAACACCCGCCGCCGCAAGCCGCTTTGCGGATTGCTTGGCATGACGGCGTATAGCGATTTGGTGGCCTCTACGATGTGCACGCCCGCCAGTCCCGGCCATAGACGATGGCCCAGACGCTCCCACCCCGGCGTGCCGGGACGTTGGCGCTTCTTCCCGCCGCTCAAGAAGGGCGGCAGCATCAGGGCCGCATCCCACGCTTCCGCGCTGAACATGGATTGTTCGAGCAGCCGGGCCAATTGTACCCGCGTGTACGGGCGCCCGGTGGCGAAGGGCGTGGTCTCGAATTGCGCCCAGAGGCTGGTGCGGTTCGGCACCACCATGATGACGCGGCCCTCCGGCGCCAGCACGCGCCAGATCTCGCGCATGAAGGGCCGCTGGGCCTCGCAGGTCTCCAGCGCGTGCACGACAAGGATGCGGTCGAACATCGCGTCGGGAAAGGGCAGCGCCGTTTCTTCCGTCAGCACGCTGGCATTGCGCGCGGAGGGGAGCCAGCAGGCGGCGTGCTCGGCCGCCTCACCGGGCGAAGCCTCGCTGACGGGCACCGCCGACACGGTGCGCTCGGCATCGCCATGAAAGGGAAACAGATAGGGCGCGGCGAAGCCGTAACCCAGGACGCGCAAGCCCGACACATTCGGCCATGCCAGTCGCACGCGCGCGAGCACCAAACGCTGGGCCGTCTCGCCCCGTGGCGTTTTGTAAAAGGCAGACAGCGCTTCGATGTCCACGGCCATGACTTATCGTTATACAGATTCGTTAAAGACGCCTCGCCTTTTCAGCCACCCTCCTTTTAGGAAGTCTGCCGTGAGCGCATTGACCATCGAGCCCGTGCCCTGCCTCAAAGACAATTACGCCTATCTCGTCTACGACCGGGACAGCGGCTTTTGCGGCGTGGTCGACCCGTCAGAAGCGGGGCCCGTGCTGGCGGCGCTCGAGGCGCGCAACCTCAAGCTCACGCACATCCTGAACACGCATCACCACAACGATCATGTGGGCGGCAATCTGGAGCTGAAGGCGAAAACCGGCGCGCGCGTGACCGGTGCGGGCAAGGACCGCGAGCGTTTTCCTGGGCTCGATGACGGCGCGGTGGAAGGGGACGTTTTGCAATTCGGCGCGCATGAAGCGCATGTGCTGGAAATCCCCGCACACACCTCAAGCCATCTTGCCTATTACTTTCCGCGCGCCCGCGCGGTGTTCACCGGCGACACGATGTTCGCCATGGGTTGCGGACGTTTGTTCGAAGGCACGCCGGCAATGATGTGGGCGAGCCTGACCAAGCTTTCCGATTTGCCGGAAGATACGAATGTCTATTGCGGCCACGAATACACCGAAGCCAATGGCCGCTTCGCGTTGACGCTGGAGCCGAACAACTTAGCCCTTCAGGCGCGCATGAAGGACGTCCGCGCGCTGCGCAGCGAGGGCAAACCCACCGTGCCGTCAACGATTGCGCAAGAGCGCGAGACAAATCCGTTCCTGCGTGCCGGCAGCGCGGAAATCCGCCGCACGCTCGGGCTTGAGCAGGCAGGCGTGATCGACGTCTTTGCCGAGACGCGCAAACGCAAAGATAGTTTTTGAGCTGGGTTTAAGAGCCGGACTTCTTGGACGAGTCTTTGCTGCTGCCGGTGACGGCGCCAGCCGTGGTTGAAACCACATCGCCCGTGACATCGGCCGCCGTGGAGACGGCGCTGCCAGCAACGGAGGCCACCGTGCCGACCGCATCGACCGCGGCGCAAGCCGACAGAGACAGGGCGGCGCATAACGCAAATGTCACGGCACAGATCGCACGCATGGTTTTCTTACCCCTTTGGCCCGCCATACTGGCGGCGCTTACCGAACCCCAACTCAAACCAAAACCAGGCCCAACCTAGCGCCGCAAACGTTTTTATTTCGGTAACACCGGCGTCGCACGTCGACACAAGTTTAAGATGTAAGGCGGCCGCCGACACAGCACGTGCGGATTGTGCCCATCCCGTATAGACTTACTTTTCCTTACTGACTCGGCTCGCATGCTGCGAGACCTGCTGCGGACAAAGCAGCGTTTGAGGGAGAAAATCATGAGCAATGTCGCGCCGGGGCCTGCGAATTCAGGCGGTTTGAGCTTGCGTCAACGCCTCATCACGCGGCCCTTCCTGCATTGGTACCGCAAGCAATTGCCGCCCATGTCCGACACCGAACGCGAAGCCATCGACGCAGGCACGGTGTGGTGGGACGGGCAGCTTTTTTCCGGCCATCCGGATTGGAAAATTTTACGCGAATACCCCAAGCCCCAACTCTCGGCGGAAGAGCAGACCTTCCTCGACGGCCCCGTCAACACGCTGTGCGGCATGCTCGACGACTGGAAAATCCGGCACGACCGCGATCTGTCGCCCGAAGTGTGGGCCTTCATCCGCGACAACGGCTTCTTCGGGATGATCATCCCGAAAGAGCATGGCGGCAAAGGCTTCTCCGCACTCATGCACTCCGAAGTCGTGATGCGGATTTCCTCACGCTCGGCATCGGCCGCAGTAACGGTGATGGTGCCCAATTCTTTGGGGCCTGCCGAATTGCTGTTGCGCTACGGCACCGAAGAACAACGCAGCTATTATTTGCCGCGCCTCGCCAAATCCGAAGAAATTCCATGCTTCGCGCTCACGGGCCCCGAAGCGGGCTCGGATGCCGCCAACATTCCCGACACCGGCATCGTCTGTTACGGCGACCACAACGGTCAGCGCACGCTCGGCATGCGCGTGAGCTGGAACAAGCGCTACATCACGCTGGCGCCGGTCGCCACGCTGCTGGGCCTCGCCTTCCATTTGCACGATCCCGAACATCTATTGGGCGCGAAGGAAGATATCGGCATCACGCTGGCGTTGATTCCGGTGAGCACGCCCGGCGTGAAAATCGGCCGCCGCCACTTCCCCGCACAGCAGGCATTCCAGAACGGCCCCACGCAAGGCAATGACGTGTTCATTCCGATGGAATGGGTGATCGGCGGACAACCGATGGTCGGTCATGGCTGGCGCATGCTGATGGATTGCCTTGCCGCCGGACGCTGCATTTCTTTGCCATCGCTTTCCACGGGTGCTGCCGAATTCGCAGCGCGCTTCACCGGCGCGTACGCGCGCATCCGCCGCCAATTCGGCGTGGCGGTGGGGCGCTTTGAGGGCGTGGAAGAAGCGCTCGCGCGCATCGCGGGCAACGCCTACTGCCTGGACGCGGCGCGCAAGCTCACCGTCTCGACGCTCGACAGAGGCCAGCAGCCCTCGGTGCTATCCGGCATCCTGAAATATCACGCCACCGAACGCATGCGCGCCTCGGTGAACGACGCGATGGACGTGCATGGCGGCCGCGCCATCATCGAAGGCCCACGCAACTACATGTTCGGCGCGTATCAAAGCATTCCGGTGGCCATCACCGTGGAAGGCGCGAACATCCTGACGCGGTCGCTGATCATCTTCGGCCAAGGCGCGCTGCGCTGCCATCCGCATCTGCTTAAGGAAATCGAAGCCGCGCATCTGCCCGACGAGACGCAAGCCATCAAAGCGTTCGACAAGGAATTGTTCGCGCATATCGGCGATCTCGCTTCCAACACGGCCCGCGCCTTCTTCCACAACCTCACACTCGGGGCATTCGCCCAGACGCCATCGCCGGCGAATATCGGCTGGATGTATCGCCATCTGCATATTGCGGCTGTGACCTTCGCCTCCGTCGCCGACATGGTGATGGGCACGCTGGGCGGCGATTTGAAGCGCAAGGAAAGCCTCTCGGCGCGCTTGGGCGATGTGCTCTCCGAACTCTATCTGATGAGCTGTGTGCTGAAGCGCTATGAAGACGAAGGCCTGCACGCCGAAGACTTGCCGCTGTTGGAATGGAACATGCGCAACGGCCTGTTCCACGTGCAGACGCGCATCGACGAAGTGCTCGCCAATCTGCCCGCGCGCCCTGTCGCCTGGCTGCTACGCCTGATCGCCTTCCCGTTGGGCCGCTGGCGGCGCGCGCCGTCGGACAAATTGGTGCATCGCTGCGCCGCGCTGCTGATCGCGCCGTCTGCAACGCGCAACCGGCTAACTGCCGGTATCTTCATCAGCACCAACCCCACCGACGCCACGGGCCGCATCGAGGCGGCGTTCGCCGCCGCCGTGGAGCGCGACGCCATCGATGAGAAGCTGCGCGCCGCCATGGGCAAGGGGGCACGCAACGCGCTGACGCATCCCGAATTGGGCGTGCAAGCGGGCGTGCTGACACCCGCACAGGCGGAAGCGTTGAAGCAGGCCAACGCCATCATCCGGGACGCCATCGACGTGGACGATTTCGCCCCTGAGGAGCTGACCGGCGTGAAGATCAGCGCTGCTGTGCCTGTAGCGGCAGCCTAAACGCCCGAATTTCAGGCAGGCCGCGCTGAGAAAGTGGAACTTTTCGCCCCAGCGGGGAGTTTCCGACCTGATACTTCAGGAGCATTTCCTCATGCTTGGCACAGTCCTTATTGTTGTTCTGGTTCTTTTGCTCATTGGTGCGATCCCCTCATGGCCGTACAGCTCCGGCTGGGGCTATGGCCCGAGCGGCGCGCTTGGCACCGTTCTCATCGTGATCCTGATCCTGGTGCTTTTAGGGCGCCTCTGACACTGAGATAGACGCCCCTGAGATAGGTATATGGCCGGTCTCGACCTCTATCGTGCGAAGCGCAATTTCGGCATCACTGCCGAACCGCGTGGGCGCGTCGCGCGCGGCAAGACGAAGGCCGCGCGCGTCGTGATCCAGCGCCACGACGCCACAAGGCTGCATTACGATCTGCGGCTGGAATTGGACGGCGTATACAAAAGCTGGGCGGTGACGAAGACGCCGTCGCTTGATCCCGCTGTCAAACGCCTGGCGGTCGAAGTGGAAGATCACCCGCTCGATTACGGCACGTTCGAGGGCACGATTCCGCAAGGCCAATATGGCGGCGGCACGGTGCAATTGTGGGATGTCGGCACCTGGGCGCCGCAAGGCGAGTCCGATCCATTAAAGGATCTCGCCAAAGGCCATCTGAAATTCCAAATGAACGGCGAGCGGATGCGCGGGCACTGGGCGCTTGTTCGCTTGCGCGACGATGCCGCCAAGCCGGGACGCAAAACACGGCACAATTGGCTGCTCATCAAAGAGAATGACGGCGAAACCAACCGCAAAGACCCGGACGCGCTGCAACGCGAAGTGACATCGGTGAAAACCGGACGGACGTTGGAGCAGATCGCCGGCGCCAAACACGGCAAGGTGTGGAATTCCAACCGACCGGATGGCAAAGCCGAATCCAAAGCAACGCCGAAGAAAACGGCAACGCCAACCCGCGCAAAAAAAAAGACTCAACTGACGAAGGCGGCGAAAAAGCCGACTACAAAAAAGAAACCGGCAAAACGAAGCCGTTAACCGTCAAACCAGCAAGTCGCGCCCTGAAGAACCGCGCGATGCCCGATTTCATCGGGCCGCAACTCTGTCGCCTCGTGCAAGAACCGCCCTCCGGCGAGAACTGGGTGCATGAGGTCAAATTCGACGGTTATCGCTTGCAGCTTCGCGTGGAAAAGGGCCGCGCGGTTTTGCGCACGCGCCGTGGCCTCGATTGGAGCGAGCGCTTTCCGGAAGTTCTGGCGGACACGCGCTCCCTGCCCGATTGCCTGATCGACGGCGAAGTCTGCGCGCTCAACGCACATGGGCTTCCCGATTTCGGCGCGCTGCAAGACGCAATTTCCAGTGGCAAGACCAAAGATTTGATCTTCTATGTGTTCGATCTGCTGTTCTTAAGCGGCGACGATTTGCGCCCCGAGCCGCTGCAAACACGCAAAGCCGCGCTGGAAAAATTGATTGCGAACACGCGCGGCAAGATTCTCTCGTTCGTGCCGCATTTCACCGAAAGCGGCGAATCCATGCTGCTCTCCGCCTGCCGCATGGACATGGAAGGCATCGTCTCAAAACGGCTGGATGCGCCCTATCGTTCGGGGCGCGGCGATTTCTGGACGAAGGCGAAATGCAGACCCGGTCAGGAAATCGTGATCGGCGGCTGGTGGGGCGACGATCGAAGCTTGCGTTCGATTCTGGTGGGCGCGTACCGCGACGGCGTGCTGCATTATATGGGCAAGATCGGCACCGGCTTTAGCCAGCGCAACGCACCCGACGTATTGAAGGTGTTGCGCCCTTTGAAACGCAAACAATCGCCGTTCACGACGGCACAGACCATACCGCGCGCAAAAGAGATTCACTGGGTTGAACCGAAACTGGTGGCCGAGATCGAATACTCGAACGTTACGGCAGACGGACTGTTGCGGCAGGCCAGCTTCAAAGCATTGCGCGCCGACAAGCCCGCGCGCGACATTGTGTGGGAGAAACCGAACGCGATGCCGCCCGAAACGACGATCGTTAAGGAGGAAACCATGGCGCGCAAGAACCTTGTCGCCAAGAAAGCCGCTCCGGCGGCAAAGCCGGTGGTGAAAAAGACTGCGAGCGATTCCACCGTCGTCGGCATCACCATCAGTCATCCCGATAAGGAGTTATGGCCCGCCAGCGGCAAGTCCGAGGCCGTCACCAAGCTCGAACTTGCGCGCTATTATGAGTTGGCCGCCGACCGTTTGTTGACGCATCTGGCAGGCCGCCCCGTTTCCATCGTGCGCGCACCCGACGGCATTCACGGCGAGCATTTTTTCCAGCGCCATGCCATGCAAGGCACGGCCGTAACGCTGCCCAGCATCAAAGTGCGCGGCGAACCCAAGCCCTATCTTTCGGTCGACAGCGCAGAAGGCCTTGTGGCGTTGGCGCAAGTGGGCGCACTGGAATTGCACCCTTGGGGGGTGAAGGCCGGCGATCCAGAAACGCCTGAGCGCCTCATCTTCGATTTCGACCCCGACACCGAATTGGATTTCATTCGCGTGATCGAAGCCGCACGCGAAATGAAAGCGCGGCTCGAGAAAATCGGCCTCACGCCCTTCATCAAAACCACAGGCGGCAAAGGCTTGCATGTGGTGACGCCGGTGAAAGGCACACCGAAGAACCGCATCGATTGGCCGAAAGCCAAGGCATTCGCCAAGAGCGTGAGCGAGCAAATGGCAGCAGACAGCCCTGAGCGTTACACGATCAACATGGCGAAGAAACAGCGCGGAGGGAAAATCTTCATCGACTATTTGCGCAACGACAAAACCTCGACCGCCGTGGGCGCGTGGTCGCCGCGCGCGCGCGACGGCGCGACCATCGCGTTTCCGATTCCCTGGAGCGCTGTGAAGGCAGGGTTGAACCCGAAGGCCTACACCATCGCCACCGCGCCTGCGCTGTTGAAGAAGACCGATCCGTGGAAGGACATGCCAAAAGCCGCCGCGGTATTGCCGAAGCTGAAGTGATCAGCCCGTCTTCTTCTTGCGCTTCTTTGCGCCCGTATCGTTGGCGGGCTTCGATGATGGCGGCGGCGATGCCTTGCCGCCTTTCAAGCTCTTCTTCAGCGCATCCATCAAGCTCACCACGTTGCTGGTGTCAGGCAACGGCTCTGAGACAGTGAGCTTTTCGCCCGCTTCCTTGCGTTTGATCAGTTCGCGCAGGGCTTTCTCATAGCGGTCGTGGAATTCATCCGGTTTGAACGCGGCGGCCTGCTGCGCGATGATCTTCTCGGCAATTTCGATCATCTGCGGGTTGGTCTTCACGTCCTTGATCGACTCGAACGCCGCATCGACGTCGATCACCTCGTCGCGCATGCGCAGCGAATAGGCGAGCAGCCCCTTGCCGCGCGCTTCCAGCGCCATCAACCGTTCGCGCGTGTGCATCACCACGCGCCCCAGCGCGATGCGGCCGTCTTGCTCCATCGCGGCACGTATCACCGCATAGGCCTCGGCCGCCATGTCGTCGGCGGGCAGCAGCAGATACGGGTCTTTCCAGAACACGCGATCAATCGAAGACGCATCGACAAACTGCTCGATCTCTAACGTGTGCGTGGTTTCCAGCTTCACGGAATCGAAGTCTTCGTCGTCCACCACGACATAGCGGTTCTTCTCGACCTCGTAGCCTTTTACAAGATCGGAGCGTTGCACCGGACCGGAATCGGGATCGGTCGGCACCATGCGAACGCGGTTGCCGGTTTCGGGATTGAGCAAATGAAACGAGATATCGCCGCTGCGCGTCGTGGCGTTGTACAGGGCCACCGGGCAGCTCACCAAAGACAGCCGCAGATGACCCTGCCAAACCGGGCGCTTGGAGAGCCCCGGCACGCTGGGCACATCCAATTTGTGCGCGCGTGAAGTCACCTTCGCTCGGTGGGCCTTGGCCGGTGCCTTCTTCGCCGGCGTCTTGCGGGGGGATGTTTTCGCCATGGGAACTCCTGGATGTCTTCGAACGGAACCGGCGCGAATCAGCGACTCGGCAACACAGAGAGCGGGGAACGGTTCCCCGCATTCTCGCGTTTCCCCGCTGGCAGTAATCCCGACTTGGCCAGATTGTGAGTTGAAGCGAATGAAACGCGAGAAATTCGTGCAGGACGCCAAGGCCGAGCCGGAGCGCTATTACCGCCATCCCACCGACATATTGCGTGACCGGCGGCTCACCGACGCCGACCGGGTGGATATTCTCGGTGCCTGGGAGCGGCGTGAGGAAGAAGCGAGCCCAGAACCTGCGGAGCAAGCCCCCGATGAGATACGGGAGGAGACATTGCTGGACCAAATCCGGCGCGTCCGCAGCGAGATCGGCAATGGGGCGGGCAAGATTGCGGCACCTGCCGGAATGTCCGAGCACTAGATTTCGCGCTAGATTTCACAGGGCACGAAACAGCGTTAATACCACCGCCAGGATGGCTGAACCCGCGCGTGCGGAACGAACCGCGTCTTTGAGGATTTCCAATACAGGATTTTTGCGAGGAAGCGGTTATGCAGGTTTATCTCGATCGTGACGGACACACCCATACATCTGTGTCTACGCAAGAAGCGCGGCAGGGCGAGACGACAGGGCGTATGCGTATCGTGCTAGGCGTCAGCCTGCTGTTGGCGCTGATAGCCTTCGGCGTTCTGCTGACGGTCGCGATCTAACACACCCTTTACCGCAGTGCAGAACGGGGCGCCCATGAGCGAATGGGGCCCGCTTGAATTGCGCTGCGGAGTCTCGCGGGCCATAATTGGGCGTTCTGAAACATCCGATTATGAGACTGACTTTTTGTGAAAAACCGGCCGCCTATCGGAGGAGCGCCGAAGCTCTCTCCCCTCGATACGCTGTTGCAGCAAGGCGTGCAGTTGCACACTGCCGGGCGGTTTGCCGATGCCGACGCGGTGTATGCGCGCGCCCTGAAGATGTCACCGAAATCCTTCGACGCTTGGCAATTTCGCGGCCTGGCGGCGCTGGCACGTGGCGATTACGCACCCGCCGCCGAATATTTTTCGCAGGCCTTACAGATCGACAGTCGCTCGGATCAGACATGGTTCTATTTCGGTGAAGTGCTCAATGAATTGCGCCAGCACGCGCAAGCGCTGGAAGCCTATGATCGCGCCATCGCGCTGAACCCGCGCCACAATGATGCGGTGTGCCATCGTGGCAATGCGCTGCTGGATATGGGCCGCACGGACGATGCGCTCGCCGCCTATGACCGCGCCATCGCGCTGAAATCCGACAATTCCGAAGCCTTCTGCAATCGCGGCAACGCGTTACAGGAATTGGGCCGGATACCGGAGGCCCTCGCGTCTTACGAGCGCACCATCGCGCTCGATCCCACGCACAGCGATGCGTTCTTCAATCGCGGTTCCATTCTGCACCGTCAGGGGCGTTATCGCGAAGCGATTGCCTGCTACGACAAAGTGCTCACGCTCAATCCGCAACACGCGCAGGCCTTCAGCAATCGCGGCGGCACGCTGTTCGAGATGAAGCGTTATGCGGAAGCGCTGGCGAATTACGATCAGGCATTGCGCCTGGCGCCCGATTACGCCTCCGCCTATTTCAATCGCGGCACGGTTCTGGAAAAACTGCACCGACTCGACGAGGCAATGGCGAGCTATGAACGCTCACTCCAGCTCGATCCCAATTCCGCGCAGACCTTCAACAACTACGGCAATGCCCTGCGCGCCGCGAAACGGCCCATGGATGCGCTGATGGCGTATGATCGCGCCATCGCGCTCAGTCCGCATTACATCGAGGCCGTCACCAATCGCGGCAACGCCTTTTTCGACATGAAGCGCTACGAAGAGGCGAAGGCCTGCTTTACCGCAGCACTCGCCCTGAATCCGCATTTTCCGGATGCCCATTACGCGCAAGCCAATGTGGCGATGGATTTGCGCCAATACGATGTGGCGGCGGGAGAATTCGAGCAGGTTCTGCGCCTGGCGCCGGAGCACGAATTCGCGCGCGGCAACATGCTGCACTGCCGGATGCACTGCTGCGACTGGCGCGATTACGACCAGGAACTTGCCCAGATTGAGATTGATCTGCGCGCAGGCAAACAAGCGGTGACGCCGTTCCCGTTCCAGGCCATGTCGCAAAACCCGGCCGATCTGCGCCTCTGCTCGGAAATCTTCGCCACCGAAACCTATCCGCAAAAAACGGCAATCTGGACCGGGCAGCGCTACAATCACCCCAAAATCCGCCTCGGTTATGTGGCCGGGGAATTCCGCGAGCAGGCGACGTCCTATCTCACCGTCGGCCTGTTCGAGCACCACGACAAAAGCCGGTTTGAGGTTTACGCCATCGACAATGGCCGCAGCGATGACGGCCCCACACGCAAGCGGCTGGAAGCGGCCTTCGACGGCTTTGTGAACATCACGCAAATGTCAGACGTCGCCGCCGCCACGGAGATCCGCAAGCGCGAGATCGATATCCTCATCGATCTGAACGGCTTCTTCGGTGAAGAGCGTACCGGGGTATTCTCGTATCGGCCGGCCCCCATCCAAGTGAATTATCTCGGCTTCCCGGCAACATTGGGCGCGCCCTATTTCGATTACATTGTCGCGGACAAGATCGTAATCCCGCCGGGCGACGAGAAACATTACGTCGAGAAGATCGCCTGGCTGCCGGACAGCTACCAATCCAACGACAACCGGCGAAAGATCGGCGAGCACGCGCCAACCCGCGCCGAAGCAGGCCTGCCCGAGAACGCCTTCGTGTTCTGCTGCTTCAACAATTCCTACAAATTCACGCCGCAGATGTTCGATGTGTGGATGCGCATCCTGCATCAGGTGGAAAACGCGGTGCTGTGGATTCTGCAAAGCAACGAAGCGATCATCGCCAATCTGAAGCGCGAGGCGGAAGCGCGCGGCATTTCCGCCAACCGCATCATCTTCGCGCCCTTCGAGAAACAGGAACAGCATCTGGCGCGCCAGAGATTGGGCGATCTGTTTCTCGATTCCCTGCCCTATAACGCCCACACCACATCGTCGGATGCACTGTGGGCGGGCTTGCCCGTCATCACCTGCCGCGGCACGGCCTTCCCTGGCCGGGTCGCCGCAAGTCTTTTGTCGGCTGCCGGATTGACCGAACTCATCACCGAGAATTTCGCCGATTACGAAAGACTGGCCGTGACGTTGGCGAA
>CAIYRG010000281.1 GCA_903928515.1 uncultured Alphaproteobacteria bacterium
GCACATGGCGAAGGCGATGGCCCGATCACCGGTGAAGCGGTGCGCAACATGTTGGGCCTGGCCGATCGCGGCCGCGTGCTCGATCTGTTCGAGAAATTGATGGGCGCCAAAATCGCCGAAGCGCTCACCGATCTGCGCGAACTTTATGAGCGCGGCGCCGATCCGTTGGTGGTGATGCAGGATCTGTTGGAGACGACGCATTTCCTGACGCGCGTCAAAGTCGCGCCCGGTGCGGAAGGTTTCTTCGATGGTGGCTCGTCGGAAGCGGCGCGTGCCGTCACCATGGCGGGCAAGCTCACCGTCGCATCGCTCTCGCGCGCCTGGCAGATGCTGCTGAAGGGCCTGCTGGAAGTGCGCGATGCCGCCAATCCTTTGGCCGCAGCGGAAATGGCGCTTATCCGTTTGGCTTACGCCGCCGAATTGCCGCCCACCGAACGTCTGGTGCGCGAACTTCTCGATGCCCAAGAGGGTGGTGCGCGCGGCGCGGGTTCTTCCGCGCCAAATTCCAGTCAACCGATGCCGGGGCTCAATCCACGCGCCCAAACTCTTCCAACATCGGCACTTCCCTCATCGGCTATGCCGTCTTCGGGCGTGCAGTTGCACACAGTCGCCACGAATCCTTCGCCGCGCCCTGCTGCCGAGCCCGTGCCGCAAGCAGTCGCTGTCGTGCCCATGGCGGAAATCGCCACGCTCGATGACATCGTGCGCCTGGCGAAAGAAAACGGCGCGCTGCAATTGGCGACGCAGATCGCCATCAATCTGCAGCTCATCACGCTGGAGCGCGGCCGCATCGAATTTTCTATTCAAGGCAACGCGCCGACGCTGGCCAACACGTTGTCGCAGAAATTGCGCGATTGGACGGGCGAACGCTGGATTGTGACGCTGGCGAAGGACGGCGGCGCACCGACGTTGCGCGAGCAGATCGCCAACGCCGAACGCGCCAAAAAGGAATCGGTGGCGAACGAGCCCTTCGTGCGTGCGGTGCTGGATGCGTTTCCCGGTGCGGAGATCATCGCGGTGCGCGAGCAGGAAGAAATTCCGGCTTCCGAAATGCCCGCCGAGGCCGTGCCCGAAAAGGACGAAGATTGAATGGACATGCAGGACATGCTGCGCCGCGCCCGCGAGATGCAGCAAAAAGCCGCCGAGATGAAGAAGGGCATGGACAGCTTTGAAGTCGAAGGCCAGTCCGGAGGCGGCCTCGTACGTGTGACGTTGATGGGCAATGGCGCGTGCAAGCGCGTGTCGCTCGATCCCTCGCTGCTGAAAGCCGAAGACCGCGAGATCGTCGAGGATCTCATCGTCGCCGCGCATGGCGATGCCAAGACGAAGCTGGATGCCAAGATGGCTGAAGAGATGAACCGCATGGCGGGGCAGTTGGGCTTGCCGCCGGGTTTAGGTCTGTGATCCTCATGCTTCGGCAAGCCCAATGGCGCGGATTTTCTAAGTCGCTTCGCTCCAAGAAAATCCAGCGTCAGTATGAGGGCTGCGGGGTACGCCTCACCCTGAGCCTGTCGAAGGGTGGGCGTTCGTAGGATGGCCACGTCACCTGCCGGTCCGGAAATCGATCGCCTCATCCAATTGCTCGCCAAGCTCCCCGGTTTGGGGCCGCGTTCGGCGCGCCGTGCCGCGCTCGCATTGTTGAAGAAGCGCGAGACTCTGTTGGAGCCGCTGGCCTCCGCCATGGCCGAAGCGGCCGCCGCCATCACGCAATGCTCGGTGTGCGGCAATCTCGATTCCACCGACCCTTGCGTGCTGTGCCGCTCGGGCGAACGCAACACAGGCATTCTGTGCGTGGTGGAAGATGTGGCCGATCTTTGGGCGCTGGAACGCGCCAGCGTGTTTCGTGGCCGCTATCACGTGCTGGGCGGCGTGCTGTCCGCGCTCGATGGCATCACGCCCGAGCGGTTGAATTTTGCCTCGCTTGTGGAGCGCGTGCGCGCCGGCGGCGTCACCGAAGTGATCCTGGCGATGAACGCCACCGTCGAGGGGCAAACCACGGCGCATTATCTTGTCGATGCGCTGGAGCCGTTGAGCGTGAAGATCAGCCGCTTGGCGCATGGCATGCCGGTCGGCGGCGAGATGGATTATCTCGACGACGGCACGCTCACGGCCGCGTTCAAATCCCGCCGGCCTTTCTGAGCAATCGCGTAAGCGAATACGCGCGCTGAACGCCGCGCGCGGTCACCCGATAAATTTTCCAAAAAATCAGCCTTTGATGGCGATGCGGATTTTGGTGCGCTTGGGCGGCGCCGCGGCTACCGTGGCGGCAGAGGCGAGGCGGTCGGCATCTTCCTTCGCCAAACGCAGGGCGCGCAATTTTGCTGTCTTGTTGGATGTGGCCGTGCGTTCCGCATCGAGCATCTGCTTGATGGTCTGGTCACGCTGTTCAGCGGCTGCGAAATGGCTTTGCGCGCGCGTGCGAGCCGCATTGCGGCCTGTGGGTTTCGGCTCGACCATGACACATCCTTTTGAAATGACATAAGGGCGGAGACATGTCTCCGCCCTTAATCGTCTTTAGACGGCCTTAAGATTGGCAGCCTTCGAGCCGCGCGCATCCGGCTGGACGTCGAAGGAGACTTTTTGTCCCTCGACCAGCGAACGCATGCCGGCTTGCTCCACGGCGGTGGCGTGGACGAACACGTCCTTGCCGCCATCATCCGGAGCGATAAAGCCAAAACCTTTGGAGACGTTGAAGAACTTCACTGTGCCGATGGTCATTAGTTTTCCTTGGTCATCGGGTTCCGCGCGCATGAACATCATGCGTGCGGACGCGGCAAAAACGAAAACAGCATCAGGCTCGTGAAGGTTTTTTGGCTGGTTCGGCGCGCAGCGAAGCGGGTCGTAACAACGAAAAAGGGCTTCGTCTGACGGAGGACGTAAGAACCACGTGCCAGGAATATAGAGCTTATACCCTCAACAAACAATGAGAGGGCCGAATAAAGCCAAATATGGCGGTATACTGCGATTATTCCGCGTTGTGTGCAACTGCGAACACTAGGTCCATTCCGGAATGGCGGTCACGCGCAAGCGTTCGACGGCCGGCTCATCGAAGCCGAAATGCGCTCGCAGCAACGCGCGCAGGCTGCTGCGATCGGTCAGTTGGGAGGCTTGCGGTTCACCATTGCGGATGGTGGTGACATCGCGGTTCAGCACATTCACGCGACCCTCAGGCGTGCGCGCGCTCAACATCAGCAGCTTGGTGAAATGCGAGGCGGGCGAAGTGGCGACGAAATGGTTCGCCACTTCAAAGTCGATGGCGTTCTCGCGCTCGCATGTGGTGATCCATCCCGGTTGGAATTGCCCGTCGCGCCGCACATGCAAAATCCAATGCGCGCCCTCTTTCACCAAACGATGCGTGAGCGTTTCGGTGCGGTCGTCGAGCAACAGCGGAATGGGCGAACTGTAGGCGGAGAAGCCGGGGTCGACGATGTAGCGTTTCTCATCGAAGACCACGGTCAAGAACATATGCGTGCGCGGCGCGGCATCGCGCGGCGATACCAGGATCACGCGGGCGGCATGCCGCGCGATTTGGAAACCCAGCGCATCGAGCACAGCGCCCAACAGGCTTGCATGCTCAAAGCAATAACCGCCGCGATGGTTGCGGATGAGCTTGTTTTGCAAAGAGGCCAGATCGAGCCGCACACCCCGGCCGAACAGCACATCCAGATTCTCGAACGGGATGTGACGTGTATGCGCGTTGAGAATTCCAGCGAGTGTTTCAAACGTCGGCGTGCGGAGACCGCGCCATTGGATGCGCGCGAAATAAGACTCGAGATCGATGGTATCGCTCACAGCATGGTCGGCGCGCGTTCGCGCTTTTGTGGCCGTTCTTCTTTCGCCATGCGCCAGCGTATACCTTGCACGGTCTTGAGGCAGGCCTTCGCTTCTGCCGCCGAGCAAGGCTTTTCATCCAGCCATTTTGCCCAATCGTCTTCTGCCAGCACGGCCGGCATTCTGTCCGTGGGGAGGGACGCGATCAGCGCGTTGGCGGGAACCGTCGCCATCACGCAGGCCAACAGCGGCGTGGGGAGTTCAGGGATTGCAAAGCGCCGCCAGACAAACGCCAGCGCAACGAAGGGTTCATCGCCGGGGGTGATGGTGAACTGCTCGCCACTCTCGGGGGCTTCGTTGAAATTCTTGGCGATCACGATGCCGCGTTGCCCGGCGTGAAAAGCATCGGCAAAGGCGGGTATCGTGTCGATGGTCTCGGCACGCGCGTGGATCGGTTGGGGGATTTTCCAATTCGTGGGCTTGGGAAAGCCCCAGCGCATGGGCACAACGCGGCGGGATTGCGTGGTGTGATCCCATACAATTACGGGCAGCGCGCTCATCACGCGATAGATAATCAGCCGGTCATTGCCGTTTTCAACGGCTTCGGGGAGCGGTTGCGCAAACGCCACCATCTCCGACCACGAAAGCATGCCTGAGAATTTGCCGCACATGATGACGTGAGAGATAGCAAAGGGCGGCTTATGCCGCCACATTTGCAGATCAGAAGACGGTGGATCGTTGCGTGTATTAGCGCGCGGCGAACAAGGTCGGCTTGGGATCGCCCTGTTCCACGGCAGGCCCGGCTTCCGGCCCGCCGACATCGACATTCTCGATGCGCTCGGCGCGCGTAGCGATCTTGTCGGCGGAAATCAGGATGTTCTTGATATCGCCTTCGGCCTGGCCGAAATGCGTTTGCAACTTGCCGACGCGCTCGGTGAGTAGCGTCACATCGCGCAGCATCACGCCGACTTCGCGCTGAATGAGGCTGGCCTGTTCGCGCATGCGCGCATCCTTCAGCACCGTCTGCACCGTGGAGATGGCGAGCATCAGGATGTTCGGCGACACCACGACCACGCGCGAGCGATAGGCCATCTGGATGATGTCGGGGAAGGAGTCGTGCAGCTCGGCGTAAAGAGATTCCGAGGGCACGAACATAATCGCCGGGTCCTGCGTCTCGCCGGGGATCAAATATTTTTCCGCGATATCTTTGATGTGCTTGCCGATGTCTTGCTTGATCCGGGCCATCGCGCTTTTGCGCTCGGCATCGTTCGTCACATTCTTCCACTGCTCGAAACATTCCAGCGGGAATTTGGAATCGATGGCGATGGCCGCAGCGCCGTTGGGCAGGCGGATAAGGCAATCGGGGCGGCTCTTGTTGGAAAGCGTCGCCTGAAATTCATAAAGCCCGTTGGGCATCGCATCGCGCACGATGTTTTCCATCTGGGCTTGTCCGAAAGCGCCGCGCGATTGCTTGTTCGCGAGGATCTGCTGCAGCGACACCACCTGCCCCGAAATATCCGTGAGGTTCTTCTGCGCTTCGTCGATCACCTTCAACCGCTCGCGCAAGCCGCCGAGCGTTTCGGAATTCTCTTTCAGATTGGTGCCCAGGCGCGTGTCCATGGTTTCGAGCCGCTGCGTCAGTTGGCGCTGCAGATCGCCGTAATTCTGCGTCTGGTTCATGATGGCTTCGGAGAAGCGCCCGGAGATCTCGTTTTGCGCGGCGGTGAGTTCGCGCAGGCGGCTTTCCAGGGCGGGGTCCAGCCCGCGCCATGCAGCGCGCTGGCGCATCAGAAGCAGCATGCAGAGCGCGAGGGCAATCGCCATGGCCGCGCAGGCCAAACCAATGCTGACGGTACTCATCCCAAACGCCCCTTTTCCTGGTGCCCAAGCCCCGTTCTCGGGGCCCGAATCGCCGGCCGCTGCACCCAATTATAGGGCTGGGCGCTTAATGCTTTGTGGCAAACACCTGTCACAAGACTACGCCAATTTTGGCCGCCGGAATCATGCGCTTGGGCGATGGGCGAACCGCCGGCAGCTTGACCCCTTTTTCGGCTTCCCGTATTCCCCGCCGCTATGGCCATTCTCCCCCTCGTAAAAGCGCCCGATCCTCGCCTGAAACTGGTGTCCCAGCCGGTGGAGAAGGTGGATGCGGCCTTGCGCGCCTTCATGGCCGACATGGTCGAGACCATGTACGACGCCAAGGGCATCGGTCTGGCCGCCATTCAGGTGGGTGTCCCGAAACGGGTCGTGGTGATCGATCTCGATCCGCAGGGTCCGGAGAGCAAAGTGCTCTACATCGTGAACCCGGAACTTGTCTGGTCGTCCGATGAGCCCAACACTTACAACGAAGGCTGTCTCTCGGTTCCCGAATTCTGGGACGACGTGCATCGCCCCGCGAAGATCCGCGTGCGCTACATGGACGAGAACAACAAAACGCAGGAAGTGGAGGCCGACGGTCTGTTCGCCACCTGCCTGCAGCACGAGATTGACCACATCAACGGTCTGCTCTTCATCGATCACCTTTCGAAGCTGAAGCGCAACATGGCGCTGCGCAAATCTGCGAAGATGAAACGGTTGGAAGAGGATTAGGCCTCGATCCACCATGGCCGCCCTTGAGGCGGCCACCCAGTGCGCCCGTCCGAGGGCGCAAATGACTCTACCGGCTCGCAGATGCTCGCCTGCCGGGTGGCCGGGTCAAGCCCGGCCATGGTGAGAGGGTGGAGACAACCATGATAAGATTTCGCCCATGACTCTCCGTCTCGCCTTCATGGGAACGCCGGATTTCGCGAGCCCCGTTCTTGTCGAACTCATCGGCCTTGGCCATGAGATTGCTTGTGTCTATTCGCAGCCGCCGCGTCCGCGCGGCCGTGGCATGGCGTTTGAACCGACGCCGGTGCACAAGCTCGCCAACAGTTTGAACATTCCTGTGCGCACGCCGTTGAGCCTTCGCGGCGGGCAAGAGCAGGACGAATTCGCGGCACTCAATGTCGATGCGGCCATTGTGGTGGCCTACGGCCTGATCCTTCCAAAAGCCGTTTTGGATGCGCCGCGCTTGGGCTGCTTCAACGTGCATGCCTCGCTGTTGCCGCGTTGGCGAGGCGCTGCACCCATCCAGCGCGCCATCATGGCGGGCGACGAGCAGACCGGCGTGACCATCATGCGCATGGAGGAAGGCCTCGATACCGGCCCAATGCTGATGGTGGAGCGCTTGAATATCGGCCGGCGCACCTACGGCCAATTGCATGACGATCTTGCGCCGCTCGGCGCCAACCTAATGGGCCGCGCGATATCGGCCATCGCGCGCGGCAGCATCACGGAGCAGGTGCAGCCGGATGAAGGCGTGAGCTACGCCAAAAAGATCACGCGCGAAGAATCCCGCATCGATTGGACTCGGCCCGCGCACGAACTCGATTGCCACATACGCGGGCTTTCGCCGATTCCGGGTGCCTGGTTCGAAGGCCGCGATGAACGCATCAAGGCGCTGATGTGCGAGCCGGTTCCCGGCAAAGGCGCTCCCGGTGAAATTCTGGAAGGCTTAACCGTCGCCTGCGGCGAAGGCGCATTGAAGCTCATCACCGTGCAGCGTGCGGGCAAAGGCCCCATGGCCGCAGCCGATTTCCTGCGCGGCTTTCCGCTCATGCCGGGCGAACGCCTCACCTGATGCCGCGCTATCGCCTCACCATCGAATATGACGGCACGCCGTTTGTCGGCTGGCAACGCCAGGAAAACGCAGCTACCGTGCAAGGCGCTTTGGAAGAAGCCGTTTTCAAGTTTTCCGGCGAACGTATCAATATCTATGGCGCAGGCCGCACCGATGCCGGCGTGCATGCGCACGGGCAAGTGGCGCATTTCGATATCGTGAAGGAATTTCGGCCCGAAAAAGTGCGCGATGCGCTAAACGCGCATTTGAAGCCCGCACCGGTTGTCGTGCTGGACGCCGCCGAGGTCACGGACGAATTTCACGCGCGCTTTTCGGCCGTAAAGCGCCACTACGAATATCGCATCCTCAACCGCCGCGCCCCGGCAGCGCTGGACCGTGCGCAGGTTTGGCATGTGGCGCGCACGCTGGATGCGGAGGCGATGCACCACGCCGCCCAAGCGCTGGTTGGCTTTCACGACTTCACCACCTTTCGTTCGGTGATGTGTCAGGCGAAATCGCCGGAGAAGACTTTGGATGTCCTATCCGTTTCACAGCACGGCGAGGAAATTGTGATCCGCGCCTCGGCGCGCTCGTTCCTGCACAATCAGGTGCGCTCGATGGCCGGTTCACTGAAGCAAGTGGGCGAGGGCAAATGGCGCGCGCGGGATCTGGCCGATGCCCTGGCCGCGAAGGATCGCGCCCGTTGTGGCGTGGTGGCGCCGCCGCAAGGGCTCTCGTTGATCCGCGTGGATTATTGAACGCCGCGCAGTTTGTCGGCGACCAGCGTCAACACGACACCCAGCAACACGTCAAGGATCACGATGCCCGTGGCGGTGATGCCCGGCACTTGCAGTCCATCGCGCGCGATGCGCCAGCGATAGACCAGGCTGAAAATCGTGCCTGCGTAATAGAGCAGCAGAAAGGCGTTAAACGACGCCACGCCTGAGAGATAGAAAAGATACGGCACGAACAGCGTGGCGAAGACGAGGCATGTGCCCCAATTGTAGGCCACGATGAAGGGCACATAGCGTTGGTTGGTGCCGATCAACGGCGAGATCATCAGCATCGCCAACGGCAGTGACAGCCAATCGATGAGATAGGAAACGCCCTGCGTCAGGTAGAATGTCGTCTCGGAGCTTGCAGCGATTTTGGCGGCCGCGGCTGCTGTCAACTCCATGCGCCGTTCGCC
>CAIYRG010000282.1 GCA_903928515.1 uncultured Alphaproteobacteria bacterium
CGCGCACCCCCGCCTCGGCCCACAATTTCTTGGCCGCAGCAGGGCCATCGCCCACGTCGAGATAGAGGTAGAAGCCGCCTCCGGGGAGGCGGAAGCCGGGCCGGTTGCCGAGCAGGCGCGTGGCGGCGGCAAAGCGCTCGCGATAGCGCGCGCGGGTGAGTTCGACGTGGGCATCGTCGTCCCAGGCGGCAGCCGAGGCCGCCAGCGTCGGGAACGGCATCTGCACGCCCGAAGTGTTGCGGAAGGCCTGCAGCTTGGCGATGGCCTCCGGGGCACCGGCGACGAAGCCCGAGCGCAATCCGGGGAGGTTCGAACGCTTCGAGAGCGAGTGAAAACTCAGCACGCGATTCAAAGTGCCGGTCGCGGCGTGGCGCACCGCCATCGCGCCGACCGGCGGCAGCGCATCGTAGATGTCGGTGTAACATTCGTCGGCCAGCACGGTGAAATCGTATTGGTCGGCCAGCGCGAACAGGCGCTGCCAATAATCGGCATCCGCGGTGGCGCCTTCCGGATTGCTTGGCGAGCAGAAGAACGCGCCCACCGTGCGTTCCAGAATGTCTTTCGGCACGCTCCAGAAATCAGGCAGGAAGCCCGTCTCGGGCCGCACCGGCACGTAATAAGGCTCAGCACCCGCCGACAGCACCGAGGTCGGATAGGTCGCATAAAACGGATTGGGCACCAGGAACACAGGCCGCGCGCCGGCTTTGCTTTCCGGCATCAAGGTGAAGGGCGCGTAGAACAGGCCTTCGCGCGAACCGTTGAGCGGCAGGATCTGTGTGTTCGGATCGAGTGCCGCGTCGGGCAGATTGTAACGGCGCTTCGCCCAGTTTGCACAAGACGTGCGGAAGATGTCGTTGCCCTGGATCGGCGGATATTTGCCGAATTCGGCGGCGTGCTTCTTCACGACATCGAGCACGAATTCTGGCGGCGGATCGCGCGGCTCGCCGATGGTGAGATTGATCTCCGGCTTGCCGGGCTCGATGCCGGTCAACAACTCGCGCAGCCGCGTGAACGGCGAAGGCGGCATGGCGGCAAGACGGCCGGGAAGCATGGGCGACCTTTCGAAAGACAGGCCCTTATAAAACCGATTTCGTTTTGTGGTTCACGTTTTTCTTCCGCACAGACCTCTCTCTTTCCTCCCCCGTTCTTACGGGGGAGGTGGCGAACCCGCGTTTTCGGGTGAGACGGAAGGGGCGGCTGCGCTCCAACACCATCGAATGCGTGCAGCAGTTGCGCTGAGATCGCCGGTGCGCCGCCCCCTCCCCACCGTCGCCAACGCGCCGGTGAACCTCCCCCGCAAGTGCAGGGGAGGAAAGAGGCAGCGAGTCACTTCACTGGCCGCCAGAGGAAGATCGGCGTTTCCAAATCCGCTTCGTCCTGAAAGGTGTTGGGATCGCGCTGGATGTAGCTGCGGATCACATGGCCCGCCACGTCGAGCAATGTCAGGCGATGATCGGCCACGCGCCAGGTGAAGAAATTCTTGGCGCGCCATTCGTTGCGGCAGGGATCGCTTGCGCGCACGCCGCCGGTGTCGGCTTCGGCGGCGCTGAACAGCAGCGTGCACATGGCTGGCCCGGATGTGGCTCCCAGCGTCCATTGTCCCGCCATGCGCACGTTCGCTTGCGACAAGCGCGGGGCATTGCCTGCTTCGTTGCGCAATGTGTAAGCGGGTCCGGGTCCGCCGTCTGAGACGTAAAGACCTGCTTCGCTTTCCTCGAACGTGCTCACCGGCGTGCCGGTGTCGCTCAAGAAAACGATCATGCCGTTATACGGCTTCCAAGCCTGCACCGATTGCAGCGCGAACGCGTCGTTGCAGTCTTTGCCGATGGTGATGCCAAACCCTTTGCCCGCAGGCTTGGCGTCAAGCTGCACGGTGCAAACATGTTTGCCGTCTTGTGTGGCCAGTCGATAAGGCCCTGCAAAATCCTTCGCATTGTCAGCGGCGTTTGCCGCGTTGAGCATCGTCAGCAAGAACGCTGCGCCAAACGCTGCGGCATGAGTGAAGCGTTTCATCACCGATCCAAAATCAACGTCTGATTGCCGTTCGCATCCACCGAGCGGTTATTCTGCGCGCAATCCATCTCCAATGTCGTCCAATCACGATAGA
>CAIYRG010000283.1 GCA_903928515.1 uncultured Alphaproteobacteria bacterium
CCTGCCAGATTTCGTCATACAGACCGGCCTTGCGGATCTCGTCGAGATAGATCGCATCGGCCTTCCGCAGAATAGCGAGCTTGTCTTCGGTGATGTCGCTCAACACGCGGATGGCAAGGCCCGGCCCCGGAAACGGATGCCGCCCGACGAAGCTCGCGGGCAAGCCCAGCTCGCGGCCCAGCGCGCGCACTTCATCCTTGAAAAGATCGCGCAACGGCTCGACCAATTTCAGCTTCATGTAATCGGGCAGACCGCCGACATTGTGATGCGATTTGATGACGACCGATGGCCCGCCGATGGCCGACACGCTTTCGATCACGTCCGGGTACAGCGTGCCTTGCGCCAGGAAGTCCGCGCCGCCGATCTTCTTGGCTTCGGCATCGAACACATCGATGAACGACGCGCCGATGATCTTGCGCTTCTGTTCGGGATCGCTGACGCCTTTGAGGCGCGAGAGAAACATCTCGCCCGCATCCACATGCACCAGCGGGATGTTGTAATGCCCCCGGAACAGGGAGACGACTTCTTCCGCCTCGCCGGTGCGCATCATGCCGGTGTCGACAAAGATGCAGGTAAGCTGCTCGCCGATGGCTTCATGAATGAGCACCGCGGCCACCGAGGAATCCACGCCGCCCGACAGGCCGCAGATCACGCGGCCCTTGCCCACCTGCGCGCGGATGCGCGCGATGGCTTCGTGGCGGAACGCCTTCATGTTCCAATCCGACGGAATGCCCGCGATGGTGTGCACGAAATTGCCGAGCAGCTTGGCGCCGCGCGGCGTGTGCGCCACTTCGGGGTGGAACTGCACGCCATAAAAACGCCGCGTCTCGTCGGCAATCACCGCGAACGGCGAGCCGTCGGATGTGTCGACCGCGTGAAAGCCCGGCGGGATGGCGGTGATCTTGTCGCCGTGGCTCATCCACACGGTCTCGGTGCCTGACTCTGCGAGGCCTTCGAGCAAGGGCGAGTCTTTGGCGCGGCGGATTTCGGCGCGGCCGAATTCGCGCGCGTGCCCGCCTTCCACCTTGCCGCCGAGCTGGGCGGCCATCGTCATCTCGCCGTAGCAGATGCCGAGCACCGGCACGCCGCGCTCGAACACTTCCTGCGGCGCGCGCGGCGAGCCTTCTTCGTGCACGCTGGCTGGCCCGCCCGACAGGATGATGGCGCGCGGGTTGGTGGCCTCGATGGCGGCCTTGGCGGCGTGGAACGGCACGACCTCGCAATAGACGCCCGCTTCGCGGACGCGGCGGACGATGAGCTGCGTGACCTGGCTGCCGAAATCGACAACGAGAACGGGAACGCCGGAGCGCGCCGGGGATGATGGCGAGGCGGAAGACGAAGGAGCTTGGGACATAAGCGCGACGCTAATGGCGCGTTTCCCTTGTGTCCACAAGAGCGGCCGACAACGCACAGCCTCCTTTTTTCCTCCCCCGTTTACGGGGGAGGAAAGAAAAAGCCTTACTGCGTCACCGAATTCGTGCCGCCCGACAGGGCCTTTTCGACCTGCGCCGTCTCCGGGCAGGCGCTGCCGCAGGCTTGGCGCAGCACGTCGCGCGCCGCCAGTGCGCCGTCGCGGTTGCCCGAGGCCAGATTCAGCAACGCCACGCCTTTGAGGGCCACGGCGTTGGTCGGGTCGATATCGAGCGCGATGGCGAAATATTTGCGCGCCAGGGCCTGCTCGCCGGTGTCGGCATAGAGCTGCGCCAGCCGGTTATAGGGGCCGGGAATAGAGGGCAGCGTGATGATCGCCGATTGCAGCAATTGGGCGGCGCCCACGAGGTCGCCCTTGCCTTGTGCCGAGGTGGCGGCGGCCAGCAGCTTGGCCTGGTCGTCCTCGCGCGCCGTGGTGGACGTGGCCGCGTTCAACGGCGAGGCGCACAGCGCCACGGCCAGGGAAAACACGCCAAGGAAAGGAAGATACCGCATCGGACGAAGACCTTAACGCCGGAGTCCCCGGCTGACAAATAGCGTTCGCGTTAATCTTCGCGACACAGGACCGCTGCGAAAAACCCGTCGCTTTGGTTGCGCGCCGGGGTGGCGTGGAAGGTGGTTTGCAGGCGAAAGGCCCGATGGCGTGTGAGGAAGCCGTCGATCTGGTCCTGGCCCTCTTTGGGCAGCAGTGAGCACACGACATAGACGATTCGGTTGGAGGCGGCTTGCGCCGCCTGGTCCAGCAGTTTCGCCTGGATGTGCACAAGCTCTTCCAGCCGCTGCGCCGTCAGACGCCATTTTGTTTCGGGATTCCGCCGCCACGTCCCCGACCCCGAACACGGCGCATCGAGCAGCACGATGTCGAATTTTCCGAGCGGCGCGCCGTTGAGAATTTGCGAGCGGATGATCGTTGCCCCCGCCCGCCGCGCCCGCGGATCGAGCGCTTTCAGCCGCGCGCGATCGATATCGGTGGCGAGAATTTCGCCGGTGTTCTCCATGGCCGCCGCCAGCGCCAG
>CAIYRG010000284.1 GCA_903928515.1 uncultured Alphaproteobacteria bacterium
AGATATTCGACCAGGCCGTAAGACAAGGCACAGTCGAACTGGAGATAGTCCCGATCCGGGCGCATGCCGCCATAGCGCAGCAGGTTGCGCGCGTCCTGATGGGAAAACAGGTTCTCTCCGGTCGCCATCGGACCGGGGTAGAATTCCGAAAGCGCGGCCTGCAGGGCAAAGTCGAGGGGGTCGCCGACTTCCTCGTACCAGAACAGCGGATACTCCCGCAGCATCTTCGAATAAGCGATTGCCGTTTCCAGGTTGAAGCGCCCATTGGCATCGACCGCGAGTTGCGCGTCGGAGCCAAGTTCGGTCAGGACGGCTTCGATACGGGCTTGATCCTCGGCGAGCGAGGCACCGCCGATCTTCATCTTGACGACGTTGTAGCCGCGATCGACGTAGCTGCGCATTTCGGCGCGCAGCGCGCCGTTGTCCTTGCCGGGATAGTAATAACCGCCGGCGGCATACACGAAGACCTTCGGATCGGCCGCGACGCCGTGCCGCTCAGCCAGCAGGCGAAACAGCGGCTTGCCCGCGATCTTGGCGACGGCGTCCCACACCGCCATGTCGATGGTGCCGACGGCGACCGAACGCTCGCCATGGCCGCCCGGCTTCTCGTTCGACATCATGGTCTTCCAGATGCGATCGGGGTCGAGGTTATCGCCAGCGTCGTTCAGCAACGTCTTGGCTTCGGCTTCCAGCACGCGCGGCGCGAAGCGCTCGCGGATCAGGCCGCCTTGGCCGTAACGGCCGTTGGAATTGAAGCCATAACCGATCACCGGCTTGCCATCGCGGATCACGTCGGTGACGACCGCCACAAGGCTCGTCGTCATCTTCGAAAAATCGATATAGGCGTTGCGGATGGGAGACGCGATCGGGCGCGTGACTTCACGAATGTCGACGATGCGAACCATGGGAAATCTCTCGGAGTTGGAAAGACTTAGGACCGGCCGGAGGCGAGCGCCACGCCACGCTTTTCGATGCCGAAGCCGACGAGAAGCGCGATAGCCAGTGCCGAGGTGGCCGCCACCCCAGCAAGGGCGATCCTATAGTCACCGCCTTGGCTCGTGGCAATCCAAACCTGGATGTTGGCGTTGCCCGCGGCAATCAGGTTGCCGAGCTGAAAAACCAGTCCTGGAAAGGTGCCCCGCGCGCCTGGGGGCGATAGCTCGTTCAGATGGGCGGGAATCACCCCGTAGGCCCCCTGAACCATGAACTGGATGAGGAAGGCTCCGGCCGCCAGGTATTCCCATTGGCCGGAATAGGCGAAGAGGGGAATCACCGGCAGGGACACCAGGGCGGCGATCACCATGGCCCGTTTCCGGCCGATCCGTTGCGAGATCGTGCCGAAGAAGATTGAACCTAGAATGGCTCCAATATTGTAGATGATGGCGATACCGCCGGCTTCCTTGGGCGCAAAGCCGTGCTGCTTCTGCAGGAAGGTCGGATAGAGGTCTTGCGTGCCGTGGCTGTAGAAGCTGAAGGCCGTCATCATGGCGACGGCATAGAGCGCAATCCGCCAATGGTCCCGCAGCACAGCCAGCGTGCTCGATGTGCCAGCACCCCGATGTTCCCGCCAGCTCGGCGATTCCTGCACGAAGATCTTCATGTAGAGCACGAGCAATAGGGCTGGGATCACGCCCACCATGAACATGCCGCGCCAGCCGATGCTCGGATACAGCAGCGCGTAGACGATGGCGGCGAAGAGATAGCCGGATGGATAGCCGCATTGCAGGATGCCGGAGATCATCCCGCGCGCTTTCGGCGGAATCGTCTCCATGGTCAGCGATGCGCCGATGCCCCATTCGCCGCCCATGGCGATGCCAAAGCCTGCGCGCAAGATCAGCAGCACGGCGATGGAGGGCGCGAAGCCGCAGGCCACGCCAAAGCCGGAATAGAGAAGAATGTCGAACAGCAGAATCGGCTTGCGGCCGTAACGGTCGGCGAGCCGCCCGAAGATGTACGCGCCGACCGGGCGCATCATCAGCGTCACGGTCAAGCCCCAGGCGACCGTGCTGATCTGTGCGCCGAACTCCTTGGCGATGTCGCCGAGGATGAACACCATGGTGAAGAAGTCGAAGGCGTCCAGCGCCCAGGCGCAGAAGCTGGCGATGACGGCGTGCACGCTCTGCGCCGTCCAACGGATGTCGAAATCGTTTGCCGGAATGGTGTTTGCCGAATTTGTGTTTGTAAGAATGATGTTTTCGTTTGCCGCCACGTCGCCCCCAACGCGGCTCTGCGTGGCCGCGATCGGACGAGCTTAGTGGGCAAACCTCTACTGTCATGGCCCGCAGTCGTCAATCGTGGTGCGTGCACCAACAAGAAATCCACGTCATCCCCGGCGACGCTAGCGTTTCTCAGGAGCAAAGCGACTGAGAAAAGCTGCGGAGGGAAGGGGACCCAGGTG
>CAIYRG010000285.1 GCA_903928515.1 uncultured Alphaproteobacteria bacterium
AAGCACTCTCGTTCGCGCAAGCCGCAAGCTGCGGCGTGCCGTACACGACGGCGTGGGACGCTCTGGAACGCTGCGGGGTGCGCTCGGGCGTCAGTATGCTGGTGATCGGCGCGGGCGCTGTGGGCACCGCGGCTTTGCAACTCGGCAAATGGTTGGGCGCGGAGATGTTCGCCGCCGTGCGCCGTCCGGCGCAGGCCGAGGCGTTGCGCGCCAGCGGGGTGCGGGTAGCCCAGCTTGCCGAAGGCACACAATTGGCCGACGCGACGAAAGAGATTTTGCCCAAAGGCGCGGACGTGGTGTTCGACACCACGGGCCAGTGGGTGCCGCAAACCGTGCCGGTGCTTTCCACCTTCGGGCGCATCGCGATTATCGCAGCACCCGCCGATGGCCACGCCAACATGCCGATCCTGGCGCTGTATCGCAAAGGCGGTTCGCTGATCGGCGTGAACTCGCTGCTGCACGATTCCCGCACCTGCGCGAAGATGATGGCGACAATGGGCGAAGGCTTCGAGGCCGGAAAATTGCCCAAGCCGGAATTGCGTGAATGGGCGTTCGCCGATGGCATTGGCGCCTACCGCGAAGTGGACAAAGGCGCGAAAGAGAAGATCGTGTTCACCCAGATGGCGGGCTGAACGGCTGATGCGCCGGTATCGCGACTTCCAGCAGCATCTCGATGAATTGAAAGCACGCGGGTTGCTGCAGATTGTCGATCGTCCGATCGACAAGGATTCGGAAATGCATCCGCTGGTGCGCTGGCAATTCGTTGGCGGCATTCCGGAGGCCGAGCGCAAAGCCTTTCTGTTCACCAATGTGCATGACGGGCGCGGGCGCAAATTCGATATGCCGGTGGCGGTGGGCGCGATGGCGGCCAATCGCGAGATCTACAGTGTTGGCATGGACACGGCCCTCGAAAATATCGCGGCCAAATGGGATGCGGCCATCGCCAATCCTATTCCCCCACGCATGGTGACAGACGCGTTGTGCCAGGAAGTGGTGCTGACGGGCGATGCGCTGCATGGCGAAGGCAATGGTCTGGATCGTTTGCCCATTCCCATTTCCACTCCGGGCTTTGATTCCGCGCCAACGCTGACCGCCACCAACGTCATCACCAAAGACCCGGAAACCGGCGTGCAGAACATGGGCACCTACCGCGCGGCGCTGAAGGCGACCGACCGCTTGGTGGTGCGCATGGCGACACGCGCGGGCGGTGCCGGCGGCTATCAGCACTATCTCAAGCACCAGAAGCGCGGCGACAAGGAAATGCCCTGCGCCATCGTACTCGGCTGCCCGCCCTATGTCGCCTTCATGGGGCCGCAGAAGCTTCCCATCGGCGTAGACGAATTGACGGTGGCGGGCGGATTGGCCGGCGAGCCGATCAACGCGGTGAAAGCCAAGACGGTGGATTTGATCGTACCGGCCGAAGCCGAAATCGTGATAGAAGGCATCATCGACACCGAATATGTCGAGCCCGAAGCGCCCTTTGGCGAAAGCCACGGCCACGTCGCGCTCGAAGAATACAACATGCCGATGCGCATCACCGCGATCACCTACCGCAAGCATCCGGTGATCGCGTCTTACATCAGCCAGGTGACGCCGTCGGAATCCTCGGTCATCAAGCGCGTCGCCTATGAGCCGGTTTTCCTGCACCATTTGCGTGAAGAGTTGGGCATCAAAGGCGTGACGCGGGTGTCGCTGCACGAGCCGCTGACCTCCTTGCTGCGCGTCGCCATCATCGTGATCGCAAAAGGCACATCCAAAGACGACATCTGGAAGGCGCTGCACGGAACGGCGTTCTATCGTGCGGATTCGGGGAAAATCTGCATCGCGGTTTCGGAAGATATCGACACTGAGAATATGGACGCGGTGTTCTGGGCAATGTCGTACCGCATGAACCCGACCACCGACATCAAGATCGTCGGCGGACGCGGCATGGGCCACGGCCCTGTGCGCGAGCGCGATGGCGAAGAAGACGGCACGCTGATGATGGACGCCACGATGAAGGCCGACCTGCCGCCGCTGGCACTCCCCAAACGCGAATACATGGAGCATGCCAAGACGATCTGGGAGGAACTGGGGCTGCCGCATCTCACCCCGCGCCCGCCGTGGCACGGCTATTCGCTGGGCGACTGGCTGCCGCAATGGGACGACGCGGCGTTGCGCGCGGTGAAAGGGCTTTACGAAGAAAACGGCCGCATCAGCGAAACGCAGCGCGCCAAAGGCCTGAAGCCAGAAACGAAATTTAGGCCCGAGTAATCACTGCATCACCGGAATGACCGCGCCTTTGGCCGGCGGTGCGGAATCTTTCGCCCTTAGCGTGCCGTGGACTTTCTCGGAGCCGCCACCGCCTAGACCCGTCTCGTTCTCTTCGTCATGGGATTCCCCGGCACTGAACCCTATCCACAATATATTACACGAAATTCAGACAAGGGAGGGCCCCGCGACCACCCTCCCCGTCTTGCTCAGCCGTGCGCCGGGATTACAGTTTCCTTCGACCGGAAAACAAAAAGCCGGCGCCAGAGGAGGAAGCTATGCGCCTTTTTTCGAAAACGAAGATCGCGATCTGTGCGGCCGTTACGGCCGTTGGTCTTTTTGCGGTGGGCCATGTGTATGCCGCCGATGTTTCCGCAGACAGTTTGAAGCTTGCCAAAGACGTGACGCCCGCACCCGCATATGAGACAGGCGAGTCTGCGAAATTCAAAGCGGCCAACACCGCCGATGTTCTCAGCGGCTGGCAGGTCTACACGTCCAAACCTGTTGCTGGCGTGAAGGCGGGCGAACCCGTCGAGGTGCTGGCGAAGGTGAAGAATTACGATTGGTATCTGGTGGGCAAGAACGGCCAGGGCATCGGCTATCTGCCACGTTCGCTGCTGATGCCCGCTTCATAATTGGCTTCGTAGTAAGCGTCACAAAAGTAAGATCACAAACCCGTCGCGGCTCGCGCGCGAAACGCTTAAGTTTGCGCGCGAGCGCGCGTGTCAAACGCGGCCTGGGGAGCCTTCATGCTATCCTTCATCCGCTTCATCGCAATGAACACCGAAGACCCGCAACGTATGGCGGATTATTTCGGCGATTATTTCGGCATGCGCGAAATCGCCCATGGGGCGAAAGGCGAGATCGCGCTGAGCGACGGCTGGTTCAAGCTGGCACTTCTGCCCTCCTGGCCCGCCAACGAAGTCGGCGGCATCGCGCATTACGGCGTGACGGTGGACGATCTCGACGCGCTGCGCGCGCGCCTTGCCCAATACGGCGGCACGCTGGACGCGGACGAAGGCGGCGACTTTCACGGCGCGTATCGCGTCCACGATCCGTTCGGCGGGCAATGGAGCGTCTCTGTTCACGATTCTGGCCGCGCCTTCGGCATGAACGATTCGGGACAAGATGCACATGACCGCCCGCGCATCCGCCATGCCGCGATCTATATGAAGGACACACAAGCCTCGCTCGATTGGATAGAGGCTGTGTTCGGATTGCGCGAGATCAACGTCAGCCGGAAAATACGCACACTCAGCACCTTACCCTTACGCATGTGCGGCGATGGGCAGTGCAATTTCACCATCCTGCCCTTCAATTTCATTTCGCATTTCGGGCAGGAGAACCAGCGGGTGATTTCTGCTGAGCATCGCGCTCGGCAATGGATGCCGCAGCATTTCGGCTGGGTGATCCCGGATTTGATGGGCCTGTGCGGGCATCTTCCCGAACACGCCAAGGACATGAATTTGATGCCCGAGAATATGGGCGAATATTCCGCCATCGATCCTGACGGCAACCGTATGGACATTACAGGCGGTAAAGGATTCGAGGTGGATTTCAATGTGTGGGAGCGTGCCGAGGGACGCGGCGGACCGCCACCCTTCATCATGGTGCGCAACGCACAGGGTGAGCGGGTAAATGTTGCGCCCTAAGCGGCGGCACGAGCGCAGCTTTTCTAGATCGCTTCGCTCACAGAAAAGCTAGCGCAGGCGAGCGGGTGAACGTGGCGCCGTAAGCAAGGGGGATGAAAGAGACGCTTCGGCCCTCCCCATCAACCCAGTGACCAGCGCGACATCATGGGCCATACATTTGGCACTCTGCCCGCCTTAGGATTGGCGCATGTCATCCAAAAGCGACGAACAATCCATTCTGGTGCTGCAAGGTGGCGGCGCGCTCGGCTCCTATCAGGCGGGCGCATACGAGGCGCTGGCGAAATCGGGATG
>CAIYRG010000286.1 GCA_903928515.1 uncultured Alphaproteobacteria bacterium
CAGAACAGAAATGTCCTTGGTGTATATGAGAATTTGTGTAACGAGGTCTATAAGTTTCGCGGCTTAAGGCCCGATGACACCTGAATCGACATTCCGAGATGGCTGATAAGACACCCCCCGAAAATCTCGTTTTCTGCGCACTCTGCAAGAACGTCGATTTCCAAAACATCCAGACCCAATCGCTGTACCTCGTGGGGCGAGCGGAGCCGAATGTCCTGCATTTCGGTGTTTGCACGCATTGCGGCCATCTGCAGCAAACGCCACCGGTCCCTTCGGACCTCATGGCATACCATTACCGGACGTTCGCAAGTTACGAGCACTTTGGGGACTCGGAACAATTGCGCCGCGCCGAGCCCAGCCGTCATGCGAAACGCCTTCTCTCGCTGGCCAAGGACATCGGATTAAAGCCTGGAAAAGCTTACGAAGTCGGCTGCGCCATCGGCGAGATGTTGAATCAGTTTCGCAAGAACGGCTGGACGGTAAGCGGTTGCGATCCGTCTCCGTCCGCTGTCGCGCAAGGGAAGTCGATCTTCGATATCACCATCGATCTCGACAACGAGGAAACGGCCCTGCCGCGGCAAGCGGGCTTGGATCTTATCCTGGTCTCCCACGTCCTCGAACATCTTTACGATCCGGCCGCGACCTTAAAGCGTTTCCATGACGCGCTCGCAGACAACGGCCATTTGCTGTTTGAATTGCCCTGCGCTGCGTTTCCCGAAATGCTGCCGGTGGGCTGGTTTACGTTCGAGCATCTCCACTATTACCAGCCTTCGATTCTGACGTGGCTGCTGCAGGAGACCGGCTTCGAGTTGATCGAAATGCGCATCGCCACGCGCGTGGAACACTACCCCGTTGTCACCGTGGCCGCGCGCAAGTCGGAAAGACGCGCGCAAGCCCAAGCGCCGGCCGATCCGCGCGCCGCCATCGCAATGGCGCAGACCTATGCCCAACGCGATGCCGCGATATGGAAGAAAGCCGATGACCCTTTAAACCCGGTAACAGGCCCTATTTATATCTGGGGCGCCGGCATCCATACCGCACAGCTTCTGGATTTCACGAGCCTTGGCAAGCACGCCCAGATCATCGCCATCGTCGATCGCGATTCAAAGAAATGGGGCAACAGCTTCGCAGGCTTTCCGATCATCAGCCCGGACGCATTGTTCGCGGCAGCGGATGCGGCGCCCATCGTGATTTCGTCTTATGTCAGCGAGGCCGCAATCATGCGCGGACTTCTCGATGGCGGCGTTGCGCCCGCGCGCATTGTGCCGATTTACGGCGCGCGGCCCGGAACGTAAATCTTAGCGAACACGCCCGAGAACGACGAATTCCCGGCCGACACCCATATCCGACCACGCGCGATACATTTTACGCGCGGTGTCTTTCGCATGCAGCAGCATGTGGCTTTCGAACGTCTTGCGTTCCATGTGGCATTCGCGGCCGAGCGGGCCATTGCCGACATAGTTACGGCCCGACAATAGGAACTGCTCCATCGGATAGCTCGCTTCGACATGCAGCACGTCGAACCCGCTGCGGCGATAGAATTCCTGGATGGATTGCACATCGAAATAATTGAGGTGATGTTTGGGCACGATCCACCACGGCGCGAAGCCGGCGTTCTTCCAAAGCACCATCTGATACGGCGAAAAATCGTTCGGCGATGTGACGAACAATATGCCGCCCGGATTGAGAACCTGCTTCACCTCCGCGATCAGGTTTCGCGGGTCCGGCAAATGCTCCAGCACCAGATTCAGAGAGACCACATCGAACTTGCCGCGATCCTTCGCGTTGGCGAGCGTGAAATAGTCGTTCACCACGTTCAGCCCGCGCTTGCGCGTGTACTCTGCGGCAACCGGCGAGGGTTCAAAGCCCAGCACGTCCCATTTGCGATCGCGCCCGGCTTCCAGGAAATATCCTGGGCCCGATCCAATATCGAGAAGCCGGCGCCCCGGCGCATGCTGTTCGAGAAGTTCGTAGAGGTGGTGGTAGCGGAGCATCCACCAGTCTTTGTCTTCTTCGGTGTGCTTGAAATAATCTGGCTTCTCTACCTGATAGAATTCGCCATCGTAGAATTTCTTTAGCTCTTCATCGCCCGGCAGAGGTGCAACATGCTTAAAACCGCACGCCTCACACTCAATCACATCGCAACCCTGGACGGCGGCAACGACTTTGCCGCGATGGACAATTTCTTCCGGCATCAGTTTTTCACCGTGAATGTGACGGCCTTAACGGCAGCTGAAGCGGCATCGACCGCTTCTGCGCGCGTCGGTCCCAGGGATATGACGTAACCAACGCGCGAGGGATGATTTTCGAGCGCCGTGACCGTGTCGCCGGGCTTGGCCCAAATGTCGACCTTGCGGATATGCGGCATGCGGCCCGCTTCTTCCGCGCCTTCAATCACGGCGATCTCGCCCTGAGGCGGGAAAAAATACCGTTGCGAGGTCGCCAAAGACTTCGTCGGCGTGAAGCGGGCAACATCGACGGGATTTCCAACGGCCATGTCGATGAGGATGTCGACGATATCGACACCCGTGGCCCACGGAACTTTGTCGTAGCAGAAATTTCCGCCCGAAAGCCGTGCCGCGATCTCGATGACATAGGCCTTGCCGTCATCGCCCAACACCATGTCGCCCTTGCCGGGCCCCCATGCGATGCCAAGCGCCCGTACGGCTTTCTCGAATTCCGCTGTGACAAGCGTTTTGTCGCCGGGCCCGAGGATCGTGGGAATGTCGCCGCCATCCTCGATCATATAGGGCACGGTTTCTTCGAGCCTTGTGTAATTGCGATCGGCGAAACCGGTGCAATAGAAGGTTCCATTCAGCATCAAACCTTCGGTGCTGATCTGCAGGCCACCGATGAATTTCTCCACCATGACCTCACCCGAAAACGCGAACCCTTTCGCATAATCGAACGCCTGCACCACATCGACGTCTTCGGTGAGACGCAGAACGCCGCGCGCACCCGAATTGTCGACGGGCTTGATGACCACCGGATATCCTACGCGCGCGATGAAGCTTTTCAATTCATCGACCGAGCGCGTGATCGCATAGGCCGGAATATTCACGCCTGCGGATTGCAGGATTTCCTTCATGCGGAATTTGTGAACGCAAGCCTCGGCAACCGGCACTGGAATGCCGGGAAGGCCGCGCTCGCTCGCAACCGCCGAAACGATATGCGGGATGTCGCTGGCAATGGTCATCACGCCATCGATCTTGCCCTTATACGCTTTGACGAAATCCAACACGGCCGTGAGATCGCGCGTGCTCACGGGGTGAAATTCGTCCGAAAGTGCTGCGCCATCGGCCTTCGTGTTTCTGTCGATCGCGATGGTGCGGATGTTCTTCGCTTTGGCGGCCAGAATCGCAGGAACCTGCTCCTTGCCAGCACCCAGGATCAGAAGACTTTTCATGACATCAAAAGCCCCCCGTTCACATTGAGCGTGTGGCCGGTGATGTAAGCGGCTTCCTGGGAGGCGAGGTAAACCGCAGCCGCCCCGATTTCCTCAGGGCTCGCAACGCGGCCCACCGGAATCTGCGTCAACTTCGCCTGCCCGTCCTTGGACGACAGTTCCTTCTTGATCATGTCCGTATCGACAAGCCCCGGTGCGATAGCGTTCGCCGTGATGCCATCCTTGGAATAGAGCTTTGCCAAGGATTGCGTGAGATTGATGAGCCCCGCCTTCGCTGCCGCATAGTGCACCTGGCGCATGCCGCCCCATTGGCCACCAATCGACGTGACGTTGATGATGCGGCCCCAGCGCTGCTTTTGCATATGCGGCAACGTCTCCTGCGCCACGATGAACGCGCCACGCAGATTCACGCGCAGCATTGCATCCCAATCGGCGTCGGAAATGTCCTCGAACGGTTTTTCCTGCGCATATCCGGCATTGTTGACCACAACGTCGATCCCGCGCTTGAAATGCGCCCGGACGGCAGCGATCGCCTCCCTCACGGAATCCCGGTCGCCGATATTGATCTGCACGGCAAAAGCGTCGGGATATTTGCGCGCGAGTGCCGCGGCACCGGCCTTGTTGTTGTTGAAACCGCACGCCACCGCGTAGCCCGCCTTCAGCAGTGCCACGGCTGTCGCTTTGCCGATGCCGCGGCTTGCGCCGGTAACCAAGGCCAGTTTTTTCTTGGCGCTCATGCGATCAAAACGACCATTCGTTGCTCATGTCGTTGAGCTTGTGGCCGCCCAGCAGCATCGGAAGCAGATCTTCTTTGGGATCGATGTCGCAATGGATCAGCACCGGCCCCTTGCGGCGCACCGCTTCCGAGATTTTGCTTTCCATCCCCGTGGTGGAATCCACTTTCACCGCCGGAATGCCATAGGCCTCCGCGATGCGCGCAAAATCGGGATTGTATTTGTCACCCGTGGACGGATGCGACTTCCAATTCTGCCGCTGGAACTGCGCCACGATGTTCAGCGCGTGATTGTCGAGCACGACGATTTTGATGTCGAGCTTACGCTCGGCGATGGTCGCCAATTCCTGGATGTTCATCTGCAAGCTGCCGTCGCCGACGAAGCACACGACGGTAGCGTCCGGGTTGGCGATCTTCGCGCCGATGGCCGTCGGCACGTCGAATCCCATCGTGCCGTGGCCGGAAGAGGTCAGCAATTGGCGCTCGGGCAGCGAGAAATGAAAATGCCGCGGCACCCAGACTTGGTGCTGGCCCACACCGGTGGTCACGATCAGCGGCCCTGTCTGCAAGGCTCTATCGACGATTTCGATCACGTGCTGCGGCTTGGGCAAGGACGCTTCCGCGCCGATGCTCACCGGATGTTTGGCTTTCCATTCCGTGATCGTCTTCTGCCACGCGGCCGTCTGGCCGCTTGAGGGCGTGCCCGGCTGGCGCAAGGTTTCGTTCAACGCGTGAAGTGCGGCTTTGGCGTCGGCATGGATTTCAAGGTGGAGCGGCACGCGGCTATGCGCGAGTTCGTTTTCGTCCAAATCGATGCGCGCGACCTTGGCTCTCTCGGCCATATCCTTCGGCAGAGATCCGGTTTGACGCACGTGGAACGTGGTGCCGACGCCGATGATCAGATCGGCATGGTAAAGGGCGAGATTGGCGTACTGGCTTCCGGCATATCCGCACAGCCCCAGCGAGAGCGGCTTGTGCGCCGGATAGGCGCCCATGCCCGGCATGCTCATGGCGACCGGAATGCCATGGGCATCCGCCAGCACCCGCAATTCGTCATACGCATGCGCGGCGATCACACCGCCGCCCGCGAGAATAACAGGCCGCTCCGCCTGCCCGATCCATTGGGCAAGCTCAGCGATTTTGTCTTGCGGCACCACCGGTCTTTGCTCGCGATGCGTTTCGGCCGCGACGATGTCGCCGGCGGCCACGGTTTCGCGTTGCACGTTCATCGGCATGTCGATGACGACGGGGCCTTGGCGGCCGGAGGTGGCGAGGAAAAACGCCTTCTCCATCACGGCATCGAGATCGCGAATGTCCTTCACCAGAAAGGCAGCCTTGGCGATCGGCCGCATCAGATCGACCGTATCCACCTCTTGGAAGCCGCGCTGCTTCACCGGAATCGTGCCGCGCATATCGCCGACGCCGACCTGCCCGGTGATCACGATCATCGGCACGTTGTCGTAATAAGCGTCGGCCACCGGCGTCACGGCGTTGGTCACGCCCGGACCCGACGTCACCATGAAGACGCACGGCTTGCCGGTGACTTTCGCGTAGCCAATGGCGGCGTAACCCGCGCCTTGCTCCGTGCGCGGGCAGACGATTTCAATATCGGTGCGCTTCTCGACAACATCGAGAATCGGCCCAATCTTACCGCCGGGAAAAATGAAAACCTGCTTCACGGCATGGCGCAGAAACGCATCCACAATGATGTCGGCGCCCAGCACCTTCGTATCGGGGGAGAGCGCTAGGGTTTTGGGATTCGTGCTCATGGCTGCTCTTAAGCCCTCAAGAAAATCATTGAGTTGGTGCCGATAGGATCGTCTTCGAAATAGATCGTTCCCGCCTTGATCCCGAGAACTTTCTCGACGGTGAAGTGGCGCTCACAACACGCGCGAAGTTCATCAAGGGTGAATTCGTGCACATGCGCCGGCGTCAGCGGCACGCGACCGAGACGATTTTGCGGCGTGGAGAGAATGGCGCGCCCGGACGGTTTCAGGACACGGCGCAGCTCCGCAAGATAGCCGTCCACATTGTCCATGTGCTCGATCGTTTCCATGCTCACGACCACGTCGAACGAAGCATCCGCGCAGCTGATATTCATGACATCCTCACGTTGGAATGTCATGTTTTGGCGGGCAAAGAGCCGCGCGCCCTCTTCCAATTTTTCCTCATCCAGATCGGCGCAAACAACCGAGGCGGCTTGGTCGGCCATGATGTTGCCGCCCATGCCCTTGCCGGACGCGATATCGAGCACGCGGTCTTTTGGGTTCAGATGCTGCTTGGCAACGACATAATGGAAAGAGACCATGTCGCCGGCCGCAATCGCCTTCGGCGTCACCTCGTTGTGATCTTCGTCAAACGCGCGCATCAGCGATGCGCGAATGTCGCGCAACCGCTCTTCGCCAACCGGCGCGGACTCCACGATTTTCGTGCGCAATCCGCTTTGGGCGCGCATCGCGAGGAATTTGGGATGCACGTAGTGCGCGGCGGCGTCGTCCACACTTTTCCCGGAAAGAATTTTGTCGATGTGGCGCAGGCCCGAGACGCGCCAGACCTCTGCCGTCAAGGGCGGAGGAAAATCGTCAGGGAACTTCGCAAGGTGCAAGTTTTCCCGTGCCGCCACCTGAAGCAGAACCGCCACCGTCGTCTCGTCGAAAAAGCAATGCTGTCCATCGACACGCAACACAAGCGCATCGTCGTCCAAATTCGCCGTCGCCCTTAAAAGGCGCTTCAACGGTTTGTCGTCGAAGGCATAGCTCGCGGAGCAATTCGGCACCGACTTTGCGGCGTCATCCAATCCGCCGGAATCGTACTCGGGCGCCACGATACGAATGGGGGTGCCGGGAAAAAGGCGCGACAGACGCTCCAGCGAGCGGACGACCAGCGTCTTGCCGTCGAGCAAGCGCACGCAGCGGTCCGGCCCGCCCGACCAGGACAGCGAACTCGCTTGAACCAAGATCATTTCAGGAGTGATATTTGCCGTCACCAAACAAGAACTTTCCAAGCCAAAGCGCCCACACCACGCATCGCGACAGGGGCACCTTTATAGACCGCTTCCCCGAAAAGGAAGCGTGGCCGTAGCTTATTGAAATCCC
>CAIYRG010000287.1 GCA_903928515.1 uncultured Alphaproteobacteria bacterium
CGCGCTGATCGCGCTGGCCGCCACGTGCAAGGGCCGTCTCTCGCGGACGGGCTATGCGCTGCGGCTTTTGACGGCGGCGTTCGTGGGCCTCGCATTGCGCTTGGTCGGATACAGCCTGCAAGGCATCGCGGCCGACCGTCCGATCATGAACCTCGCGCTGTATGGCGTGCCGCTTCTGGGCGCGATTGCCGCCATCATCAGCATTGCCGACATTCCGTTGTGGCCACGCAAAGCCATTCCGCTTCTTCCACCGGATGCGGAGACCGCGAAATGAATTGGTCGTGGACTCTCGGCTTCTATCTCGCCCGGCAATTCCTGAGTTGGGTGATGATTGTGTTCGGCGGCTTCCTGGCGCTGTCGCTCTCGCTCGACTTGGCCGATTTGTTCAGCCGCACGCCGCAGACACCGATCCCGTCGGGCGTTGTGTTCGGCATGAGCCTGCTGAACTTGGGCAATATCGGCCAGAAGGTGATGCCGTTCTCGGTGCTGCTGGGCGGCATGGCCGCGTTCTTCCGGCAGTCGCGCACGCATGAGCTGGTTGTGGCGCGCGCGATGGGTATCTCCGCCTGGCAAATCCTGACGCCGCCGCTTCTGGTCGCGGTCACACTCGGCGTGCTGTCGATGACGGTGTTCAATCCAATCGCCGCGTCGTTTCTGGCGCAATACGAAAGACTGGATGCGAAATATATTCGCGGACAGGAATCGCAACTGGCGCTGTCGCGCAATGGCCTGTGGTTGCGCCAAGGCGATGCCAATCACCAATCGGTCGTGCACGCCACCGGCGTGTCGAACAAAGGCGTGCGTCTCAAAGATGTCATCGTCTTTCTATACTGCGGGCTCGACAATGCCTGCGGCCGCATCGATGCGGAATCGGCCAAGCTCCAAGATCACACGTGGCGTTTGACGAATGCCTGGGTGAGCGGGGCGGATGGGCATCCGGAGTTTCATGCGACGTACGATCAGCCGACCGATCTGACGCCTGCGGGAATCGAGGAAAGTTTCGCCTCGCCTGAGACGGTTTCATTCTGGGATCTGCCGCGCTTCATTGCCACGGCGGAGCAAGCCGGCTTCTCGGCATCGCGCCATCGCCTCTACTGGTATTCGCTTCTGGCATTGCCCATACTCTTCGCGGCCATGGTGTTCATGGCGGCGAGCTTTTCGATGCGCTTGGCGCGATTGGGCGGCGTCGTTCGCTTGGTGCTCTCGGGCGCAATCGGCGGGTTCGTGGTGTATTTCTTGGGCGACGTGATGTCGGCATTGGGCGAAGCGGGCACCTTGCCCGCGCCGCTTGCAGCGGTAGCCCCGGCGGCGGTTGCGATTTTGTTGGGGATGACGCTCCTCTTTCATCATGAGGACGGTTAGCGCTGGTCCATTTTGGGGGCCGAGCGTTTGGGGATTGCTTTGAAGCGGAATTCGCGCCGGGTTGTACCGTCAGCGGTGGTCATTGCCGCCGTGCTTGCGTCCGGCGTTGTCGGCGCGGCGGAAAATGCGCAATCGAACAAGGCGCCGGTGCTGCTGCAATCCGATGAGATGTTCTTCGACTCGGCCAAGAA
>CAIYRG010000288.1 GCA_903928515.1 uncultured Alphaproteobacteria bacterium
ACGCCGCGTCCACGGGATTGCGCGCACTTCGATGCCCTCGTCTAAGAGCGCACGCGTTTCGCCTTCCGAGGCATCGCCATAAATGCTGCGCTTCTTCGATTCTCCGTAATGGATGCGACGCGCTTCCTCCGGAAATTTTCCGCCCACGTGTTCGAAGTTCTTCTCGATCACTTCGCGAAGCTGATTGATGGCCTGCGCGGCCTTCTCGACCGCGGCGGTCAGCTCGCCGCTTTGTGGCTTCGCCTGCGCGCCGCCATCCGACGACGACTTGCCGATGCGGGGAGCCATGGGCGCTTTCTGGACTTTTTTGCTGCCGCAAACCGGGCATACGACCTGACCGGCTTTGACGAGTTTTTCCACAGCGCCGCTGTTGCGGAACCAGGATTCAAAGCGGTGTTCGTCGGGGCAAATCAGATCATAGAGAATCATAAAAACTCGCTTGAAGCGTCACATTACGAATAACGATAGCATAGGCGGGCTTCAAAAAAGCGGGACCATTTCAGACCCGTGCAGCGGGAGAAAAAGCCGCGTCCAAACTCAACGCGGGTATTTTGGCACGGGCACGGGCGACCTCTGCAACATCTATATCCACTACGATCACGCCCGGCGCCGTGCCAGCATCTGCTAGAATCTCGCCCCAGGGATTGACGATCAAAGCATGGCCATAGGTTTTGCGGTCACCGGCATGGACACCGGTCTGTGCCGGCGCGAATACAAAACAGCCGGTCTCGATGGCGCGTGCGCGCAAGAGCACATGCCAATGCGCTTCGCCGGTAACGCGCGTAAAAGCTGCTGGCACTGTGAGAAAATCGGCACCGGCCTGGCCGAGGTGACGATAAAGATGCGGAAAGCGTAGGTCGTAACAGATTGAGAGTCCGAGACGTCCCCACGGCAGATCAACGGTGACCGCATCATGGCCGGCTTCGAAAGTGGCGCTTTCCTTGTAGCTTTCGCCGTTGCCGAGATCGACATCGAACATATGGATCTTGTCGTAAGACGCCGCCACAACGCCATCGGGATTCAGGACATAGGTGCGGTTAGCGACTTTGCCGCTCGGCAATATGACGGCGAGGCTTCCACAATGCAGCCAGATCCGCAGCTCCTTCGCGAGCGTGCGAAAAGCTTTGAGCGCAGCGTGGCTTTCTTCCGGCATCGCCTTTGCCGTGACATTGGCGCGCCCCCATTCCATCATGGCGACGTTCTCGGGCATGAGCACGAACTCAGCACCTTCGCTCACGGCGCGGCGCGCAAAATCAGACGCAATAGCTATATTCGCCGCCATATCGTTGGAGGCATTGACCTGCAGACACGCCGCCTTAAAGGAAGCTGGGCTCATGCTTCAGCCGCCCGCGAGAAGCGGATCAAGCTTGCCTTCAGACTCTAAAGCATAGAGGTCGTCGCAGCCGCCGACATGTCGTCCGTCGATGAAAATCTGCGGCACAGTGCGCCGCCCGCCGGCGCGCTGTACCATGACATCGCGTTTGGACTCATCGGCCACGACATCAGTTTCTTCAAAGGCAACGCCTTTGCTGCGAAGAAGCTGTTTTGCCCGGTTGCAATAACCGCAGTACGGCGAACTATAGATTTCCACTTTAGCCACGTTTACAACCACCCTGTTGGAAAGCCCGCCTCAGTGTAGACAGCACCGATATGGGGCGACAACCGGAGACATGCAATCCTTGACGATATCTCGGATTATCCTGCTGACGGGCGAGATCGAAGCTCCGCACTTGTCGCGTATGTTGCGGGAGCGCAATCCAGCCCTAGATATCGTCGCGGCCACGACAGCCGCCGCCTTAGAAGAAGCTTGCGCCACCGTCGGCCCCGGCACGCGGCTGATATCGTTTTGTTCGCCGGTGATCGTACCGGGCGCGACGCTTAAGGCTATGCCCGGACCATCCTATAATTTTCATCCGGGTCCGCCGGAACGTCCGGGGCGTTATCCCTCGGTCTTCGCACTCTATGATGGGGCTG
>CAIYRG010000289.1 GCA_903928515.1 uncultured Alphaproteobacteria bacterium
ACGCATGGTACAATTTGATGATGCCTTCGCAGTGCAGGCTTTCGTCGCGCACCGACCAGCTGACGATTTGGCCCATGCCGTTCATCTTGTTGTGGCGCGGGAAGTTCAGGAGCATGGCGAAGCTGGCGAACAGCGACATGCCTTCGGTGAAGGCGCCGAACATGGCCAGCGTGCGCGCCACGTCGGAACAGGTGGCGGTGCCGAACGTGTGCATGTAGTCCGATTTGGCGCGCAATTCGCTGTATTCGCGGAACGCTTCGAATTCGGCTTGCGGCATGCCCAGCGTTTTCAGCAGCAACGCGTAGGCGTCGATATGAACCGTCTCCATGTTGGAAAAGGCGGCCATCATCATCTGCACTTCCAGCGGCTGGAAGATCGGGATGTAACGCTTCAGATAATTGTCCCCCACTTCCACATCGGATTGCGTGAAGAAGCGAAAAATCTGCGTCAGCAGCGTGCGCTCTGCCGGCGTGACGCGGTCCGATGTCCAGTCCTTGATGTCATTGCCGAGCGGCACTTCTTCGCCCATCCAATGGGTCTGCTGCTGGCGCTTCCAGAAGCCATAGGCCCAGGGATAGCGATCGACGTCATAGGTGCCTGTTGCCGTGAGCAGGCCGATTTTGCCGCTGCCGATCAGTGTGCGCGGGTCTTCCTTCGCGAACATCACTGACATGAAAGGCACTCCTCGTAATCGGTCGTCGGCGCTGCGCTGATGGCCGCCTTTTCATTCAGCTGCCCAGCGAACGCGGCCCGGCTGATCGATTTCGAGCGGCAGTAATAGAGGCTTTTGATGCCACGCTCCCACGCCGTCCAATGCAGCATGTGCAAATCCCATTTGTCCACGTCGGCCGGTAGGAACAGATTCAACGACTGGCTCTGGCAGATGAACGGCGCGCGGTCGGCGGCGTGCTCGATGATCCAACGCTGGTCGATCTCGAAGGCAGTGCGATAGACGGCCTTGTCGTCGTCGCTGAGACATTCGAGATGCGCGACCGAGCCTTCATGCTCGACGATGGATTGCCAGGTCTCCGGCGTGTCCGCGCCTTTCGAGGCCAGCAATTTCACCAGATACGGGCTGCGCACCACGAATGCGCCCGACAGCGTCTTGTGCGTGTAGACGTTCGCGGGGATCGGCTCGATGCCGGCACTCGCGCCGCCGCAGATGATGCTGATCGAGGCCGTGGGTGCGATGGCGATCTTGTGGCTGAAGCGCGCCTTGATGTTGCGCTCGGCGGCATCCGGGCAGGCGCCGCGTTCTTCGGCCAACATGAACGATGCCGCATCGGCGGCACGGCGGATGTGGCGGAAGATGCGCAAGTTCCAGCTTTTGGCCATCGCGCTTTCCAGCGGGATGTTGCGCGATTGCAGGAACGAGTGAAAGCCCATCACGCCCAAGCCGACAGAGCGTTCGCGCCCCGCGGAATATTTGGCGCGCGCCATGCTGTCGGGCGCGGTTTCGATGAACGAGGTGAGCACGTTGTCCAGCATGCGCATCACGTCTTCGATGAGATCGGGCTGGTCGTGCCATTCGTCCCAGGTTTCGATGTTCATCGACGACAGGCAGCAGACGGCCGTGCGCGATTCATCGCGATGGTCGATGCCGGTGGGAAGCGTGATCTCGCTGCACAGATTCGAGGTGGAGACCTTCAATCCCAATTCGCGCTGGTGCTTGGGCAATGCGCGGTTCACGTGGTCGATGTAAAGCAGATAGGGCTCGCCGGTCTGCAGCCGTGTTTCCAGAATGCGCTGCCACAATTGGCGGGCATCCACTTCGCGCAGCACCTTGCCGGTGTTGGGGCTTTTCAGGCCGAACAGGGCGCCGTCGCGAACC
>CAIYRG010000290.1 GCA_903928515.1 uncultured Alphaproteobacteria bacterium
GCGCCGGCGGGCGGCGGCCCCGTGGTGACGACGTTCGTCTTCCGCGTGCGCAACGTGCCGGCGGCGCTTTACAAGGCGCTCGGCGGCTTCGCCACCAACGGCGTCAACATGACGAAGCTCGAAAGCTACATGGTCGACGGCGAATTCGCGGCGACGCAATTTCTCGCCGATGTCGACGGACACCCCGACGACCGCGGCCTCGCGCTGGCATTGGAAGAACTGGCGTTCTTCTCGCGCGAGGTGAAAATTTTGGGGACATACCCGGCGCATCCTTTCCGCGTGGAAACGGGGATGGGGGCGATGGCGGGGCGATCGTAGCGGGTGATAGCGAGTTGTTGATTGCCGCGACTACGGCGTTGTCGCCGCAGTGTGCATTGCTGCGGTCGTCAGCTATTGGTGATGGCTCTAGTCATTGGGGCAGAATGGAATAGCTCGCAAGGCGTGCTAGCAACTGCACATATTTGCGCTCCAAGGATTCTCGAAATTCACGAATTATGAGAATCGCGTATTCCTATTCGATCATATGAGAGAGAGATTTGTTTGCTGCGATGTATTGATCCATCCAGCAAACCGAGAAGACCGTGAGCGTGATCGGGTTCGTTTCGTCGTGGCCAATATCCATAAGCCAGTTGCGCGACCACGTTAGATTTGGGTTCTCGGTAGGCGTCAAAATAACTGCGAGGTCCGACATGGCAGCCCTCACGTCGTCCCACTTCTTTGCGTCGGGTAAGCCCAAAATGTGCTCATACTCTGCGAGAGTGGGCTGAAAGATCGAATCTTCGGAGCTTTTTTTCACCAGAGCGGTCAACACGAGCGCCGAGCGATACAGAAAAATTTTCGTGCGGAATTTATCAAAGTGCGCCTCTGGTACGTTGTACGAATTTGGATCAACATTCTGCTCGGATTCTTCGACAAATATCTGGTGAAGGAGTTCGGCAAGCTTAATCGCCGACACTTTCAGCCGCCGCTTTCGTGTGAACCAGCCCATGTCTTGCCTCTAACGAATGTATCTACATTGACCGGCTTGGCATCGTCTCTGCTAGATCGCGAAATTAGTCCTCGTAATCAATGTCATCATCAGTGCCTTCGTGTTCATCCGGTTCTGGTCGCCCGTTCGCGTAAAACTCTTCGAGGGCAACATAATGCTTACCTAAATCGTTGACCCAAACGCGAAGAGTGTGAACTTCGACTTCTCCACCTAGCGCCTCATCAGATTCAATATGTTCGTGGTCGAGCCACGGATAATGATCGTTCAAAAATTCCGCGAAGCTTCGAGCGGGCGTCCACGATGGGATCATAAATTCCGGTTTTCCGTTCCCCCCGATCTGGTCGAAAAACACCCCTATATCGCGAATATTCAAACTTTTGTTCACCCATTCATTTACCTCAAAATAGACCTCCTCTTTATCGATCAAACGCTGCATCATGGGAAAGTCGAATGCGAGATGGAATCGACGGACAGATTCGGGATCGGATGCCATTCCCTCGGCGAGAAATGCCTTGCTTCGTTCATCAAGGATGTTTGTTGACGGGACTACAATTGTAAAGCCTGTCGCCGTCTCAACTGTCAAACGCTTATCAATTTTCTGCCAGAGTGTAAGGCCGTTGGCTGGGTTATGCAAAATGACGAACACTGTGATGGGCTGCCGCACCCAATATCTCAAATGCTTTAGGTCAGAAGAAAAGATGTAATCGGCTCCTTTTTTCCGCCGAAAATAGGACTCGCCACTTTTTATTTGAAGAGCAATCGTTTTGCCCGTGAATTCACCCGCCTCCCAAATTTCAACTAGAGCGTCGATTCCGTAATCACTGACCGGCTGGGCGCGAAACGTCCATTTGAAGTCGAGAAAAATCTTTTCAACGGCATTCACGCCAACGCGTTCGGTGTTATCTCGCAAGGAAGTCAAGGCAAGAGCCTCCCAATCGTCTGCGGGCTGACGTTGTAGCTTCGGCCAATCTCGGCAAGCGTTTCCTCGCCCTTGTCGCGGCGTCTGGCGGCCTCCGCTCTCTGGTGCTGTGTGAGCTTCGGCGGTCGCCCCATATGCTGTCCTCGCGCTTTAGCGCGCTCCCTGACGACCTCCTACAATAGCCGACTGTCAGCCATGGATTCCCTTCCATCGCACGCGTCAGATCGAGCTGGCGACTGGATGCCGCCCAGCGCTCTTGCCAAGCCCGCCCCGACCACTCTCCAAAACAGCCTTACGCCCGCACCAACGCCCCCGGGCTCTTCAAATACTTGTCCTTCAGCGCGTCGGCGATCCAGTAGGCGAGGGCGCCGACGGTGCCTGTCGGGTTCTTTCCGGCGTTCTGCGGGAAGACGCAGGCGCCTGTGACGAACACATTCGGCACGTCCCAGACCTGGCAATATTTGTTCACCACGCTCGTGCGGGGATCGTCGCCCATGACGGCGCCGCCGGTGTTGTGCGTGCTCTGATAGGGCACGATCGAATAAGGCACCGGGTTGGTGCGCGCGTCGACGCGCTCCGCGCCCATTTCCTTGCCGATCGTGGCGCAGACATCGGCGAGCGACTTCATCAACTTCGCCTCGTTGTCGAGGAAGTTGAA
>CAIYRG010000291.1 GCA_903928515.1 uncultured Alphaproteobacteria bacterium
ACGGCATCGGACGATTGTCCAGCACCGGTATCCGCAACAACATTCAAAGTGATCCTGCTGTCTTCCGCGATAATCGAATTGCCGAGCGATTGGCAGAGCTTGGTCAAATACGGCCCGATCTCCACGGTATCGGCGTGGCTCAAGGCATGCAGATGTTCCTGCACCGCTGCAATCGACATGACACGGCGGTGTGCGTCTTCCAGATGATGGCGCGTCTCCGGCGACGAAACAGCCTTGGCTTTGAGCATGAGAATGCTGGCGATAATTTGCAGGCTGTTAATGACGCGATGCTCCATTTCCCGGAGCAACATTTCTCTCTGCTGCAAAAGATCGTGCGTACGCTCTTGCAGCTGCTCTTTTTCCAGCTCGATAGCGCGCCGCTCTGTAATGTCGTCAAAGCTCAAGAAAATTGTAGTGCGGTCCGTATTTGCATATTCGACAAGGCGCGTGTTGACCAAAAGCACGTGAAGACCGACGCGTGGGAAGGTGCGAGCGAATTCGAAATTCTCGGTCGCGATTTGCTCGATGAGGGTCCGCTCCAGAAGTTGGCGAAGTTCTGGAAAATTCCAAGCGCCGTTATCGAGATCCAGGATATTGCAGTCGTTGGTCTGATCGGGCTGTAAGTCGAAGAGCTTATGGAATGATGCGGTCGCCACCAGAATCCGAAAATCGCTGTGTAAGATAAGCAACGGTTCGCGGATCGTCTCCACGATGACCTGTGCAATTCTCTGCGTATCGGCAATATCTTCAAACGCGGTCATGACGGCTCCTGCGACCAGAACAGAGGCCGAGGAATTGCCCGTTCTGCTGCTAGTCCTAACTGGTGGAGCCTCGTCGATAGAGTAGCACCAATCCGGGCAGGGATACGCGCAATCGCGTCTGACCACGCGGAACTTTTGAAAAGGATCGAAATGCGGGCTTTTTGATAAGTTCCATGAACAAGATTTGGCCGCCAGATGGTCAGAGCGCTTGCGCCGCTCGCTCCCGGATCGCGCCGTCGGGCTCGCCAATTCGCCCATAAACCGGAGGAGACGGCTGCCGAGTAAAGCGAAGGCGACAGAGAGGGGATTTCCGTCTATGGAAAAAAATATGACCGCCGAAGAAACCATGACCATGAATTTGCGCGTCGAGGGCCAAGTGCAAGGCGTGGGCTTCCGCGAATTCGTTATCGCCGAGGCCAATGCGCGCGCACTCAAAGGCTGGGTGCGCAATCGCTCCGACGGTTCGGTGGAAGCGCTTGTTTCGGGTCCGAAAACGCAAGTGGAGGCGTTGATCGCGCGCTGCTGTCAGGGGCCTAACGGGAGCCAAGTGAAACACGTGGACGTGGCGCCGGCCGAGCCGCCGGCCGAGCCGCCGGAAGCCCTAGGCTTTACGCGCCGGGCGAGCGTTTAAGAAAATCGTGCCTTAGCCAAAGCGTGCTCTAAGAAAATCGTGGGGGTGCGTGCACGCGCGTGGGTGTGTCGAACACCTCTTCGAACGCGGTGCGCAAAGCCTCGTCGACATCTTTCATGCCCGCATTGATGCCCAATTCCTTCAGGCTCGTTACGCCATGGGCCTTCACGCCACATGGCACGATGCCGGAGTAGTGCGAAAGGTCCGGCGCCACGTTCAAGCTGATGCCGTGAAAGGTGATCCATTTGCGCATGCGCACGCCGATGGCCGCGATCTTGTCTTCGCGCTCCACGCCGTTCTCGATGCGCATCACCCAGATACCGACGCGGCCGTCGCGGCGCTCGCCCTGGACGCCAAGAATTTTCAGTGCACGAATGATCCATTCTTCAAGCCCACGCACATAGGCCCGTACATCAGGGCGGCGGACTTTCAGATCGAGCATGACATAGGCCACGCGCTGTCCTGGGCCGTGATAGGTGTATTGGCCGCCGCGCCCTGTGCGGAACACGGGAAAGCGCGCATCCACCAGGTCTGCCTCGTTGGCGCTGGTGCCCGCCGTGTAAACCGGAGGGTGCTCCAGCAGCCAGACCTCTTCGCCGCCGCGCCCTTCGAGGATGGCATCGACCCGCACATCCATATCGGCCAGGGCCTTTTCGTAGGGCACGTGGCTGTCACTGGTGCGCCAAAGAACGGATGTGGGGACGGGGAGGGTCATTTCGCGTGCCATGTTAACCGAAGGGAAAGCATAGCGCCCCGAGGATCGGGTTCGCACCATGCGTTAGGGGCTCCATGTCGTCGCTGCAAACCGTCAAAGTCGAAATCTCCGTCATTCCCATGCAGCAGCTTCTGCGTATGGGCCGCGGCGCGGTGATTGAACTCGATTCCCATCAGGACGACCCCGTGATCATTCTGGCCAACAACCGGCCCGTCGCTCGTGGGGAGATTGTGATCGAAGGAGATAAAATTGCGGTTTCCGTCATCGACACTTTGAAGGCCTATACGTAATAACGGAGCGGATTTGTAGAATTATTTATTCCCCACTACAATCTTGCATTTAAGGCCTCCGGCCCATAAATTCCTGTAAATTCGGGGTTTGCCCGCTTTTACGGTGATTTTCGTGCTTCCCATCGTCCTGCGCTCGGATGTTGTTCGTATCGGCCTCGTTGGGGCCGGTGAGGGCTTGCGCGGCCGGCAGGAGCTGCTGGCGAACGCCGGGGTCCAAGCGCGCATCTTTGAAAACGAGATTCCGGCCGCCGAAGATCTGGCCGCATTCAGCGTGTTGTTCGTGGCCGGGCTCGACCTCGGTTTGGCGGGCAAGCTCGCCAGCGCGGCGCGGGCCGGCGGCATCCTGGTGAATGTCGAAGACGTCCCCGAGCTTTGCGATTTCCACGTTCCGGCCGCTGTGCGCCGCGGCGATCTGCTGGTGACCATTTCGACGGGAGGCCGGGCGCCTGGCCTTTCGCGCGCGGTGCGCGCCAATCTCGAAACCCATTTCGGGCCTGAATGGGAAGAACGCGTGAACGAAGTCGCCGTATTGCGCGGCGCGCTGCGCGGTGCCGGCATGGGCCCGCAAGATGTTTCCGCACGCACTCAGGTCTTTCTGGCCGAGAAGGGCTGGCTATCATGACTGCCATTCCGCTTCGTCCGCTCAACCCGCTCGCCGGTGTTGAAACATCGGTGAAAGATCGCTTGGCCGATCTGCAAGCGCGCGCCCAAGGGCGTGATGCCAAGGGCATTCTGCATCTGGCGCTGGTCGAAGAATTTCCCGGCAAATCGGCGATCGTGTCGTCGTTTGCGGCTGAATCCGTTGTGCTTCTGCATCTCACCGCCGAGATCGATCCCTCGACGCCGGTGCTGTTTCTCAACACCGGCAAGCTGTTCGGCGAAACGCTGCGCTATCGCGACCGCGTGCAGGATGTGCTGGGCCTCACCGATATTCGCGCCATCGGCCCGCATCCGGCGGATCGCGCCAAATCCGATCCCGAAGGCACGCTGTGGAGCCGCGATACGGATGCGTGCTGCGACTTCCGCAAAGTCGTGCCGCTGCGCAAAGCGTTAGAAGGCTTCGATGCGTCGGTGACGGGGCGCAAGCGATTCCAGACCAACGCGCGCTCCAACATGGAGCCTGTGGAGTATTTCGAAGGCCGCTTCCGCTTCAATCCGCTGGTCAATTGGACGCACGACGAACTGATGGCCTACATCGAGGATTATAAGCTGCCCAAGCACCCTCTGGTGATGGACGGTTATCCCTCTATTGGCTGTATGCCGTGCACGCGCCGCGTGGCCTCTGGCGGCTCATATCGCGACGGCCGCTGGGCCGGTTCCGACAAGGAAGAATGCGGCATTCACGTCGGCGTGGGCGGCGAAGGCATTTAACCGAAAACTCACCGCAAACGCCGCTTCACAGGGCGGGTGCGGTTTGTTACACCCCCTCCCGCTGCGGTCGTGGCGGAACGGTAGACGCGCTAGCTTGAGGTGCTAGTGGGGCAACCCGTGGAAGTTCGAGTCTTCTCGACCGCACCATTCTCCGTCTTCGAAAAGAATCCCCGTGCGTCAACCTCGCGCACGGCGATCCTTTTTCTCTAAGAGACGGATTCACGCTCGCGTTCGGTGCGCGTGCACAATTCGCGCACGGTCGCCAAAAGATCGGCCGGCACGAAGGGGCGGGGAAAGATCGCATCGGCCAAAGCGGCCGCCGGATCAATCTCGCCATTCGCCTGAAGAGTCTCGTTCACGATGGCGACGACTTTGGTGCCGCGGCGCTTCGCGGCGCGAAACGCATATTCCATGTGCGCGGCCAATGTTCCGGCGATCAGAATCTCGGGCCGGAACTCCACGAGCAGCGCCATAGCGCTTTCGCAGCCCAACGCGGAATGAACTTGATATCCGGCATGACGCAGCGAGAACGCGAGAAGCTCGTGCAATGCTGCGTTTTGTTCGACAACTATGATCGAGCGCATATTTGCGTTCCCCACCAACCCAGGCGTGGAGTATTGGACAATAAGGTGGTGCAATTGTTAATCTGCTGCACCCGTGACGCGTGCAGTTCCTGCAATCGAACTCGCGCGAGCGCGTTGGAGGGTTCAATGTTTTTTCGGCAGATTGAAGCGTTCGGTTGCCTCGCCTTGTTGGGTGCAATCTTCGTTATCGGCGGATTTGTCGGCCTTCTCGTTGCAGGCTGGAAAACGCTTCTCGGATTTTGAAATCGGTTTTCGGAAAAATCGTTCGTGGCGCTTCATCTCATCAAATTGTGCGTGGGCGCGGATTCCATCGAGGATCTCGCGCAGTGGCAGGCCGAACGCATAAAAGAAGCTGTGCGCAAGAAGCGCGCGCCTGAGCTTCTGCACGTCACGCGCATGACGCCGAAGCGC
>CAIYRG010000292.1 GCA_903928515.1 uncultured Alphaproteobacteria bacterium
CTTGCGGCGCGGAGCCGATGATGATGATGCCGCCCGCAGCACCTTCCTTGAACACTTCCGCCCAGGCGATCGCAGCGATGTCGCGATCCCGCATGCCGGGCTTGGCTTCTTTCAGAACGCGCGCAAAGGCGGCGTCTTGCAGTGCCGCCGCGCGCATGAGGATTTCCACTTCCTCGGGGCTCTTCAGCGCCTTGGCGTTGTCGATGAAATCGCTCTCGTCAAAGAACGTGGCTTTGCCTTCCAGGCGTTCCTTCAACGTCGCCAAAAATCCGTAGGGCATGTTGCCGGGGTTCGCGAGGCCGATCTTCTTGGCGCCGCGACGCACCAGCGTTTCCACGGCGCGTTCGGCTTCGTAGTGCTGCGAATAATGCACCGCCGGGAATTCCGAAACGGTGAGCACTTCGCCCACGCCGGAATAGCCGGGCTGATTGCCGTCGAATGTCTGCGTGGCGCCCTGGGGACCGTGTTCGATCACGCTCATCAGATCGTTCGGATAGAAGATCGCGACGCGGCGGTACGATCCGGGCGCATCCGTGAGCCAGCGCTGCGTGCCGGAATTGTTGTTGTCCGAGGTGCCGACGCAGATCAGGGCGTCCAAGCCTTTGCTCTGCAAATGCTTGCGGACCAGGGACCAGCGACGCTCCATCTCCGCTTTTGAGACGGAGGCAATGCGGCGGCGGATGGGTGCGTTCATGGGGTGTGTCCTCCAAATATTGTTATGAACCAAGGGATTGTGTTGGCGGCACTTCACCATCCACCTCCGGCGCTGGCAATGCCGAAAAACCGTGTCGCTGGTATGCCAGCAACGTATCGCGCTGCATGCACAAAATTTGCGCGGTTGGCTCTTCTGGGCCGCTCGACAAAGAGGTAAAGTAGGGTCGCCTAACCTCTGGGGAGGAATACATGAAGGGCTTTGTGTATTTCATGTTGGTTGTTGGCGTAGTCGTCGTCGTCGTGGTCGAGTGGTCCGATATTCGGACATTGATCGGGTAGTCGTCGCGGTCGTTCTCATCGGTTTGTTTCCGATTTAAAATCGTTTCATTCACGCGTTTCATTTGCGCGTTTCAGGCCGATGGTTCGGGCCTCGCTTCCGTTCATGGGAGCTGGGGTTGCTTTAAGCCGTTCGCCGCTGTCTGCGAGATCACATCGCAGGCTGTGCAGGGCTTTGTGCGCCTGCTATGGCTCGGCTCGACGCAATCTCAGGGTGATGTCCCATGGCCGCCGACTCCACAAAGAAGCCGCTCGATATTCTGGTGTTGGAAGGCGACGGCATTGGGCCGGAGATCACCGCCGCCACGCTGGATGTGCTCTCAAGCGTCAACACCGCGCTGGGCTTGGGCCTGTCGTTTTCTTCGGCCGAAATCGGATTCGCGAGCCTCAAGAAGAACGGCACGACGCTGACCAACGCGGTGGTTGAGCGCGCGCTGGCGGCCGATGGCATTATCCTTGGGCCTGTGTCGCACAATGAATATCCGCCCGTGGCCGAAGGCGGCATCAATCCGTCTGGCGCGTTGCGCAAGCGGCTGGATTTGTACGCCAACATCCGCCCGGCGCGCTCACGCCCCGGTTTTCCGCCGCGTTGCGGCAAGCCTTGCGACCTCATCGTGGTGCGCGAAAACACCGAAGGCTTCTACGCCGACCGCAACATGTATATCGGCCCCGGCGAATATATGCCGACGCCCGACCTGGCGTTGGCGACGCGCAAGGTCACGCGCCAAGGCTCGATGCGCATTTGCGAAACCGCGTTCCAGTTGGCGAGCGTGCGCCGCAAGCATGTGACGGTGGTGCACAAGGCGAATGTGCTGCGCGTGTCGGATGGTTTGTTCCTGGAATGCGCCCGCGCCGTGGCGCAGAAATATCCCGACATTCGCGTGGAAGAGCAGTTGGTCGATTCCATGGCCGCTTTGCTGGTGCGCGACGCCTCGAAATTCGACGTGATCGTCACCACCAATATGTTCGGCGATATTCTTTCCGACGAAGCCGCGGAAATCTCCGGCAGCATCGGTTTGGCCGAAAGCCTGAACGCCGGCACGGACTATGCTTTCGCGCAGGCACAGCATGGTTCCGCTCCCGACATTGCGGGCAAGGATCTGGCCAATCCTTCGTCGTTGATCGGTTCGGCGGCGATGCTGCTGCAATGGCTGGGCGAGCGTCACAAACGCGACGATCTCGTGCTGGCGGCGGCGGCCATTGAAGCTGCGCTCGATGCCGCGATATCGGATGCCGCCACGCGAACGCGCGACATGGGCGGTGTGCTGGGCACGAAGGCCTTTGGTGCCCAGATTGCGAAGCAGGCAGGCCAACTTTCCAGTTAGTAGATCTCTCTAGCAGCGCGAGGTGAGAGGAATGGTCATGCAGCTAGATGCTGAAAGCCTGTATCGCCAGATTGGCCATTTGCTCGAAACGATTCCGGAATTTCCGCAAGGAAACCATTTGGACGCAAATCAACATCTCTGGTTAGGACGTGCAGGGGCGCTTGTTTCAGAAGCAGGTGATGTAATTGACAATAATTCGTGGTTGTCAGCTGTTCGCAATTTGCAGAGTGCCATTTTTTATTCCACCGGTCTGGAAGAGATAAAGTTGGTACTTTATCGAATGCTTGGTCGGGCCGAGTTGAAAGCTCCGCCAAGTGCACGAGGTGCATTCATCCCTGTTGGTAGTACTTTTGACGCTTTTGCTGCCTTCTCGAAGCTTCTGCAGACGGCAACGTCCGATATTTTGATTGTTGATCCGTACTTGGATGAAATTGTGTTGACCGAGTTTGGACAAATAGTTCCGGAGAAGGTGCGTCTACGGCTACTTTCCGACGAGAAGCAACACAAGCCGACTCTTTCTCCTGCAGCAAGGCGGTGGGTGGGACAATTTTCAGAAACCCGTCCCCTAAGCGTACGTTTAGCTTTCGCAGGAAAGCTTCATGATAGATTGATTATTATCGACCAAAAAGAGCGCCTGGTCGCTAACCCAATCTATCAAAGATTTTGCGAAGCGCTCTCCGGCAGAAATTTTGCGAGCAAATGATACGGCCGAGCTGAAGATAGTTGCGTACCAAGACATATGGGAAACGGCGACTATCGTGGTGTAGGGTAGCTCTCGCGCGACGGGACAACGATCCCGCGCCAAGGGAGGAAATCATGTTTCTATGCCGGTCGGCGCTTGGCGCCGCGTTGCTTTGTGCCGTCTCCATTCCTGCAATCGCTGCCGCTGCCGTTCCCGGCTATGTGAAGGACGCGGTGGCCGATCGCGGCCGCGAGCCTTGGCAACGCGACCGGGACGAGGCCCGACATCCTGCCGATGTGCTCACCTTTGCGAACATCAAGCCGGGCATGGTGGTGGTCGATCTCATTCCGGGCGATGGCTATTACACGCGCATGTTGTCCGCACTCGTCGGGGCCAAAGGCGAAGTCTATGCGGTGGTGCCCGATGGCGGTGGGCCAGGGGCGCGTGGCTCGCGCACCAATCAGCGCGACGGCAAAGCGCCTGCGGAAAATCCGAAAGACTTTTATCTCGCCTGCACGCTGGGATGTTACCCCGAAGGCCGTCCTGCCTATGTGCTGCCCATCGATGCGATCCTGGCGATTCAGAACATCGACGAATACAAAAACGTGACGGCGATGTGGGAAGAGTTGAGTGCGTTCGGTGGCGATCTTTCCGTTCCCAAACAAGCTGATGTGGTGTTGACGGTCGATGGCTATTCGCAGCTTCATCGTGGCGCCCCGTTGGCTTTGGTGGAAGGCGTGCCGGGGCGCGTGAATGGCGCGAAGGGGCTCGACGTTCCGGCCTTCACCAAATCCGTCTACGCCGATTTGAAGCCGGGCGGTTATTACATCGTGGCCGATTATGCGGCCGCAAAAGGTGCGGGTGTTGGCGCGGCCAACAGCCTGCATCGTTCCGACGCTGACGTGGCGAAAGCGGAAATCACCGCGGCCGGTTTCGTGTTCGATGGGGAAAGCTCAGCGCTTGCGAAATCCGGTGACACGCATGTCAGCGCGGTGGATGGCCAGGCGATGGAACGCGACACGGCCGATCAATATCTGTTGCGTTTCAAGAAGCCCGCGAATGCGCCTGCGACCGACAAGCGGCCGACGCCGGCTCAGGAACACGCGATCATGGATGTCTACTACGGCAACACGATTTTTCACGGCGTGTCCGATCCCAAGGGCATCGTCGTGAAGGACGGCAAGGTTGTGTCCGGCGTGATCGCGGGTATTTCTCCGAAGGGCGACCGCTTGCGCTATTCCTACTTCAACGCCGATCATACCTACCAAGAGATGGGACGCGTGGGCGAAGGGCCGGGACCGATGCAATCGGGCACCTGGTATTGGGATGCCGACGGGCACAATTGCGAAATCCATCAATACCCCATAGACGAGCGGCAGAACATTGTCTGCCATGTCGATGAAACGCCGGGGCGAAAGATCGGTGTGGTGGAGAAGCAGAATCCGGATGGCACGGGCAGACCGACCGAGATCGTGGCGGGGCATGTGTATGTGCCCAATTCTACGGTGCCATCGAAGTAACCAACGCTCTCTTCGAGGGTGCAAAAAAACGGCCGGAGCGATGCTCCGGCCGTTTTCGTTTGTGCGCGTGTTGGATCAGCGGCCGTAATAACCGGGAGGCGCGGACCGGTAATACGGTGAGTACGCATAATTCTGATAGGCGCCGGCGCTGGGCGCGCTGTCGTTGCCGTAGCCGTCGCCCATCGATTGCCAACGGCCTTGGCGCGCATTGAAGATGTATTGCTGTCCGCGCGCATCTTCCGCGTAGCGATTGCCGAAGCGATCATTGTAGTAGCGATAGGCTGCCGGCTGCGGGGCGCTGCGAACCTGACGCTGCGGCGGTGCATAGGCATCGTCATCGCTATTGTTGGCGTAACGGGGGTTGGCGTAGCGATTGTCCGCAGAATTGTCGGGACCGTAGCGATCGTCGTCGTTGCCGGCGATACGTGCATCTGGGCGGGCATAGGAATCGCGCGGCAGAGGCGGCAGATCGTCATCGTCGCTGTTGGCCTGACTGTTGGCGTTTGGCGGCGCGTTGTATTGCGCCTGTTGCTGGGACTGCGGTTGTGCCTGAGCGGCGGCATAGCGCGGGGCGCTGGCGCGTTGCGGCGGCGCCTCTGCCGGTGCGTTGGCTTCCGCAGCGGTGACGCCCGAAAGTGCCACAGATTGCATTTCCGCATCGCTGAGTGCGCCTGCGGGTGCTGCGGCCGCAAGGGCTTCCGGTGCTTGCAGGAGCTGACCGGCGGCATGTGCCGCGACCACCTGCCCGGCCGTAGCAACCGTTTGCTTCTGGGCAACGGCGGTGGCGGCGAGTTCGGCGGGTGCCGACGCCCTTTGCGCTACGGCAGGCGCTGCCGATGCGAAAGCAGGCGCGGCGGACAGGGCTGCTTCCACCGGGCCCGCGATGTCGAGACCGTCGGACGCGTCATCAACCGGCGCTTGCGCCTCTTGCATGGCGCGTATCGGAGCGGAAGACGAAGGCCTCGCCAGATCGTTCACCGCGACACGCGCGGACGGCGCGGCGATGGGAGGAATGTTGGCGGAGGCCGGCGTGGTGGGCAGCGAGAAGGGCGGCGGGTCGCCCGGATACATTTGCGCCAATGCCTCGGCGGTCAGCGGCTTCGGCGCAACGGCTCCGGCGGGAATGCCCGTCAATTCCGGTTTCGGCACCGGTAAAACGCCCGGAGCTTGGCCCGAGATATTGGCGGCCAAAATTTGCGCAGGTTTCTGCACCGGCACAGGCGTTGCGGCGGCGTTCTTCACATCGTTGCCGCAGGCCGGTTGGGCTTTGTCGGATTGCACAGCGACGAGATCTTTCAGCGAAGCCTTCTCTGTGGAAAAGGCGGCGCGGAAGGCGACATGGGCATGGCCGCAAAATTCGCCGGTGTCGTTCGCGCTGCGAATGGCGGCGATGTTGGCGAGCTTGGTTTTGAAGGCGTTGTAATCGTCGGAGCCGGTGGCGGCGTTGCGGTGGATGAAATACGCCATCAGCCCCGCATCCGCGCTCACAAGCTGGCTGCGGTAGATCTCGACGAAGCGGTTGTATTCGGCGGCATCGTGGCAGGCATAACCCGCCACCATCAATTGCTGCTGCAACGCCGTGGCGCGCAGCGCGGTCAAGTCTTCGTCCTGAATGCAGGCATTGCCCGCCCAGGCGCTCGTGGTCGTCATGGCGAAGGCGAACGCAGTCGCCGCCGCTTTGCGGTGCGTGATCATCGGCTAACCCCTCTCGCACGCACGTGATGCGCGTGCATCGGATTCAAGCGTTAACGGCAATCACGGGTTGCTCAAATCAACTCTCTGGGGCTTCCCAAAGAATGTATTACGCGGGCGGCTGCGTTTTTTATCTCGCTTAATGGAAGTTGCGCGCGCGCATTTGGCGAAAATGGAAACTCCGAGGATTTTCGCGGAAAGTTCCAAGCGGAACTTCAGAGTTTTCTGAACACTCTGAACAGGGGCTGAAATTCGAGCAGGCTTGAAAGTTTATTTTGCCAGGGAACGAATTCGGTTTCTCGCTTGGATGCGGTCGGTTGCGCGCGATCCGCGTGGTGCTGCTTTCGGTGTGAAATGTTCGCTTCACGGCATCGGGATCGGCATCTGCAAACGCTTTCCGCAACGAACGCGGCTTGCAACGAACGCGCCACGCCCGCGTTATTGGCGAATACCCATAAAAATTGTTGCAAGGAGATAGACATGCGGAAGGTCGCCGTTTTGGGGATTGCAGTTCTTGGCATGATGACAGCGGGGCAGGTGTTTGCGGCCAACGCGCCCACCGAGCCGCAACCGCAGCAACAGGCGGTAGCACCGCCGGGCGCGCCGCTGCCGGCTGGAAACGCGTCGAACAAGCCGGGTGTCGATCTCGGGGCCGATCCGATGGGCATGTATCTGGATGATGCGGCGCGCACGGCGCGCCCCAAAACCACCATGGCCGAGAGTTTAAGCCATTGGTACGCCGACCCGAACAGCTACCACCCGTTCAACAAGGTCACTTGGCATAAGGATGATTGCTTCCCGGTGGCGCGGCGCGCGTATGATCAGCGCGGCCAGCAAGTCACCGACACGGCGCGCATGTGCTACCGCGACACGGGCGACACCTACATCCAGGACGGCACCCACAAGGCCATCTACGAAACCGACGTGGCCGGCCCGCGCTAGTCTGCCGGATATTGCGCTGCCAAATCTTCGTTGAAGCCAAATCTTCGTTGAAGACGGCCTGCGACACGTGGCGCCGGTGTGGGCGTTTGGTTAAGCTCTCTCCAAATCACATGGGGGGAGAGTTTCATGGTTCTACGGCGCAGTTTGTTGGCCGCCGCTTCGTGCGCGTTTGGGCTAGGCCTTTCGGTTCTCGCGTTGAATGCCGCGGAGGCGGTGTCGCCTGCGGTAGTTGCAGCCGTGAACGATGGCGGCCGTGCGCCGTGGGACATCGTGCGCGACACCGAGCGCAAGCCGGCTGACGTGCTGGCGTTCTCGGGCATCAAGCAGGGCATGGTGGTGGTCGATCTCATTCCGGGCGATGCGTATTACACGAAGATTCTGTCGGCACTCGTGGGCGATAAAGGCCATGTTTACGCGGTGGTGCCGTTCGGCGGCGGTGGCGCTTCGCGCTCGTCGCGCATGACGCAGCGCGTGGGCCAGGCGCCTGCGCACGTGCCGCCCGATCTCGGCAATCAATGTACGCTGGGGTGCTATCCGACCGGCGGCAAAGCTTTCATGCTCGACGTCGATTATGTGCTGGCGCTGGAGAACACCACCGAGTTCGCCAAGAACGTGACGGTGCTGTGGGAAGACCTGCCGCAATATGGCGGCGAGCTGGCGCTGCCCGTGCAGGCCGATGCGGTGTTCACCACCAATTACCACGAGCTGCACTTCACGAAATTCCCGCCCCTGCCGCCTTATCTGGAAGGGCGTAATTCGGCGTTGAAGCCGCTCAACGTTCCGGCCTTCACCAAGACGGTGCTCGATACGCTAAAGCCGGGCGGGCTTTACATCGTGGCGGATTACGCCGCCGTGAAGGGCGCAGGGTTTGCCGCGTCCGATGAATTGCATCGCACCGAAGCCGATGCCGTGAAAGCGGAGATCACGGGCGCAGGGTTCGCATTCGATGCGGAAAGCCACGTGCTGGCGCATTCGGGTGACGATCACACGCAAGCCGCGCGCGGCTCGGCTGCCGATCACGACAAGAACGACCAGTTCCTGCTGCGCTTCAAGAAGCCCGCGAATACGCCCGCCGCCGACAAGCGGCCGAGCAAGGCGCAGGAAGATACCATCATGAAGAACTACTACGGCAATACGGTGGTGCTGAATCCGCAGAGCAAGGAAGCGAACGACAAGGGCGAGCGTACGCGCACCTCGTTCTACAATCCCGATCACACCTATCAGGAGTTCGGGCGGTTGTCGGATGGCCCAGGCCCGATGCAGATGGGCACATGGTGGTGGGATGCGGCGGGGCACAATTGCGAGCTGCACCAATTCCCCATCGACGAACGCTCGAACGTGGTCTGCCACACCGACATCTTCCCGCGCGAAATCGGCGCGCTCGGCGGTCAGACGCCGGACGGCACAGGCCAGAAGCAGATGATCGTGAAAGGCCACGTCTATAAGGATTACATCATCCCCTAAGCACCGGGCCTGATGGCTTGCAATGCAAACGGCCGGTGGAAACACCGGCCGTTTTTCTTTGTGCAAAAGCCCTGGTGGATTTCAATACAGCGTGCCTCGCGAATATCCCCTCTGTTGGTGGGAGGGAAATAGCTATCCCGGCGGGCATGGGATCAGCGCAGTCCTGGACGGTGATCGCCGCGGTTGCCTAGGCGAAACGAGTGGCCATCCGCACGCGGGGGTGAGCGCCAGCCGGAATGCCGCGGAATATCCGAATGTGGAAGCGGCCCCTGGGTGTCAGAGCAAAGACGACAGCGAGGCGCACGGCATAAAGATGCCACCGCCGAAGCTGCCCGCAGTTGCCCATCTGCATGCTGTGGCGTGCCGGATGGCTCGATTCTTGTGTATTGGAATGCCTTGGCATTCCAAAAGCCCGGCGATTCAACGTCCGGCGTGTTGTATTCTGCGAGGTTGTCTACCGACGGAGATCGGTATCAACGCGACCTTTCCGTCTTTAGCGCAATGCTGAGGACCGTGCGCATTCGCGACCCTCAGAACCGCTAGGAGCTTACCAGCCGTGAAGCTTGACGGCGGATGGCCCTGGTCTGAAAGACCAACGCTCTAAGGCGTCGAGGTGGCGGAGAAGAACGTGCCGGTTGTGGTCGTCACCGTTGTGGTCGTTGTCGTGACCGCTGTGGACGGCGTGCTGGTGCTCACACTGATGCTGGTCGAGATGTTCGAAACGGTGCTCGATGTGGTGCTCAGGCTGCTCGAGACCGCGACGAGGCTGGTACTCACATTTGTAAGGCTGCTCGAGACGCCGAGGCTGGTGATCGCAGTGCTGGTGCTCAAGGCGAAGGTGGTTACATTTCCAAAACTCACGGAACCCGATCCGAGGTTGCCCGACGCGCTTCCCGAAGTGCCTGCCGTGCCCGAACCCTGCGACGAGCCCTGCGACGAACCGCCTGACTATGGAGAGGTGCCGCTGGAATTTCCCGCAACGCTGTTGCCGGCGGCGGGGCCGGGCGGCAATGGGCTTTGGTCGGTCGTCGTTTGATTTTGCGTGGCGGTGCTTCCGCCGGTGGTGTTCGATCCCCCGGAATGCGAAGACGAACCGCCGCTGCCTCCACCGAGGCCCAAGCCCAACCCTGCTGCGCCCAGCACCAGCAAACCCGGCCAGATGAGGCCGTCCGCTCCACCCAATACGCCGGCGCCATCGCCTGCCGACGACGCTGGCGGGGTGGAGGCCTGCGCGTAAGCCAAATCCTGCGCAGGCGCAATCAGCGCGGCCGATGCCACGACCGTATACGTGCGCCACGCATGGCGTTTGCCATTTTTCATTGAACCCTCACGAGGGAGCCTATCGCACAGAGATGTGACGAAAGTCTCTCAGCGAGGGGAGCGGGGAACTTACCAGCCGTAGAGTTTTGCGGGATTGTCGACCAGCAGCTTCTGGCGCATCGCCGCGTCGGGGAACCACTCCTTCACGAAGTCGAGCAGCTTCGGCGTGTCGACATCGAGCATTTGCGACACGGCGTGCGGGTTGGCGTTGGCCGCCGTGCCGCCCGGCGTGTGCGGCCAATCGGAGGCCCACACCACATGCTCCGGATTCACAGCCGCGAATTTGCGCGCCAGTTCCGGGATCTTCGGATCGAACATGTTGGTTTTCGACACGCGGTAAGAACCTGAGAGCTTCACCCAGACGCGGCCCGTACCCAACAGGCGCACCATCATCTCGGCTTGTGCCGCTCCTTCCGGGCCCATCGAGACGAGGCCGAAATGGTCGATCACGACCGTGACGGGCAGGGTGGGGATGAAATCGGCCAGGGGCATCAGTGTGGCGGCGTTGATGAAGAGTTGCACGTGGTAGCCGTTGTCGGCGGCCTGTTTGGCGGTGGCGGTCAGGCGCTCGCGGATTTTCTCCGGAGAGGTTTCGCCCACGCTGGCGGCGTTCACGCGAAGCCCGCGCGCACCGCGCTTGAGCAGGGAGGCCAATTCGTCCTTCGGCGCATCGGGCGCCACCACGATCACGGCGCGGCCATTGCCCTTCAACTGATCCACGGCATCCATGGTGCACGCGTTGTCGGTGCCGTAGATGGAGGGCTGCACGATCACGGTGCGCGTGGTGCCAAGCTGCGCCATCATCGCGGCGAGGTCGGCATAGGTCGCTTCATGCGGTGTGTAGGGCCGGTTGGCCGACAGCGGAAATTTGTCGAACGGGCCCACAGTATGGACGTGGCAATCACAGGTGTTGGCGGGCGGGAAATTCTCGCTCATGTCTTCCTCTTCATCGTGGCGCGAAATTCGCGCGTTGTTCCTTGTTCCGGTTGCCGGCGCGCGTGAACGCGCGCCTATTCCTTATTCTGGTTGTAAGACCGGCCCATCGCGTTCAGCACGTTCGCAGGCGAATATTGGTCGGTCAGCACGCGCGCATTGGTGTCCCAATCCACGGTGGTGGAGAACAGCGGCAGGATAAAATCCTTGCTGGTGTCGTATTCCTTGAATTTCGGTTCCCATTTGTCCGCATTGGCGCGGATCTGATCCATCGCGGGCAGGCCGCCAAGCTTCAACGCGATGATGCGGTTGCCGAGTTTCAGATTGTAGAAATCACCGAACGCGGCGCGGTAGGTGACCGATTCGTTGGCGTACAGCACGCTGGAGGAGAAGGTGTTCGCCACAACCACGCCATCGGGCGCCATGATGGATTTCACCTCTTCGAAGAACTCCTTCGTGAGCATGTGCTCGGGGATGTAATCCGCTTCAAACGCATCGAGGATCACCAGATCGTAATGCGGATTGGCGCTTTGCGCGCGCTTCACGAACACGCGGCCGTCTTCTACCGTCACCTTGGTGTGCGGGCCCGGCGTGAACTTGAAATAATCGACCGCGACTTTGTGCACGGCCTCATCCAATTCCACCACGTCCATCTGCGCGTCGGGTACAAGCTCCTGCAGGGTGGAGGGGATCGTGCCGCC